>VFZQ01000887.1 GCA_016871135.1 Acidobacteriota bacterium
GCCGCGCGGGCTTCGGTAAGGCGATTGATGAAGGGGTCGTTGATGCTGGTCAGGAGATCGCGCTTCCAGATCGATTCGCCGGTGTCGCGTTGATGGACGAGTAACGGAAGCAGCGTACCGGAAGAGATCCACCAGAGGGCGTCGAAGGCGGTGCGGATGGATTGCAGCCCGGCGGCCCAGCGCACGTCGAAGAAGTGGCTGAAGGCGTCGATGGCGGCTTGCGCTTCACCGCGATCGGGGCCGTAGTGCACGGTGAACGGCGCACCTTGCAGGAGCCCCGAGTGTTTCAGAATCGCGCTGGGAAGCGCGGCTTCGGCGATGTCCTGCAAGGCGTCTTCGTAATAGACGAACGGCCCGTGGTGCATGAACGGGTTGTAGGCGGCGAGGATGTGGTTGAGATCGCGGACGGCGGCGATTCGTTCTTGCAGCGCTTCGGGCGACGGCGGCGTTTCGAGGACGACGACGATGTCGCAGTCGCTGTAGACCTCGACGATTTTGCCGTCGGCGAGCGAGCCTTGCAGGAGCACGGCCTTGCAATGCGGGATGTTGGCGGTGGCGAGTTGGTCGATCAGATGCGCCCGCGGGATTTTGACGGAAGCGCGCCAGTCGGCGAGTGTCGTCAGCTGGGGAGTGAACGTCCGGCCGGCGGTATCAACCGGAGGCAATTCCTGGAGACGTTGGAAGAGCGGTCCGGCTTGCGGCGGCGAGAGCGCAATCGGAGACGCGTCCCAAATGGGTTGATAGGCGAGAGACTGGAAGATCCGCATCGTCTCGCGCCAGGCGTTGCGCCATTGTTGTTGTCGATCGCCGATTTGATTATTTTACGAGACTATCCAGCGTACGATAGAATGCAAGAAATGAGAACGCTTCTGCTCGCTTTGTTTTGTACCTCGTTTGCCATCGCACAGATTGAACAGGCGAACCTGACGGGACTGGTCACCGACGAAAGCGGCGCCGTAGTTCCGGGCGCGGCTGTTTCGCTGGTGAATGTCGCCACTCGTGTGCGCCAAGACACGGAGACGAACTCCTCGGGCAGTTACCGGCTGCCGTTTCTGACGGCCGGGCAGTATGACGTGTCGGTCTCGAAGACAGGCTTCGATACGGCGAAGGTGACGGGCATTCGATTGACCGTCGGGTTGACGGCGACCGTGAATGTCACGCTGCGTACGGGTACGGTGCAGCAGGAGGTCACGGTGTCGGCGACGGCGGTGCAGTTGGAGCAGCAGTCGGCGACGCTGGGCAATACGGTGAGCGGGAAGCAGATGATCGAACTGCCGCTGCTGGGGCGCAATCCATATAGCCTGGTGCTGCTGGCGCCGGGCGTTCTGCCGCGAGGCGGCGCGGGTTCGGGCCCCATCGTGAACGGCGGGCGATCCAATACGAGCGAAATCCTGCTCGACGGCGCCGAAACGCGGAACTCCACGACGAACGATATCGCGTATACGCCGCCGTTGGAAACGGTGGCCGAATTCAAGGTCATGACGAATTCGTTCTCGAGCGAGTTCGGGCGGTCCGGAGGCGGGGTGTTGACGGTGGCGACGCGGTCGGGCACGAACGAACTGCATGGCTCGGCGTACGAGTTCATTCGCAATGACAAGTTGAACGCGAACTCGTGGGCGTCGAATCGCACGGGACTTCCACGCAATCCGTTCCGGCGCAATGAATACGGGTTCTCGCTGGGCGGGCCGGTGATGATTCCGAAACTCTACGATGGCCGCAACCGCACGTTCTTCTTCACGAACTTAGAGTGGATTCCGCAGCGTTCGCCGGACAACATTCTGGTCAACGTGCCGACGGCAGAACAGCGGCTGGGAGATTTTTCGCGAACGGTGACAAGTACGAATCAACTCATCCGCATCTTCGATCCGTTGACGACCGAACCGAATCCGGCGGCGCCCGGACAGTTTATTCGCACACAGTTCCCGGACAACCGCATTCCAGCAAGCCGCATCGATCCGATCGCGCGGCGCGTGCTTGCGTTCTACCCGGCGGCGAATCGTGACACGGTCGTGCAGAATTTTGTTGCGAACAATACTCGGGCCAACGATACGAACCGGCAGTTTTATCGTTTCGATCAGGCGGTTGGCGCGAAGCAGCGGGTGTTCCTTACCTTCGGCAGGCAATTCAATCAGCAGTTCACGCCGGGCATCAACGCGGCGTTTCCGGGCGAAGGCGTCAACGGCGAACAGGGCCAGATCAAGAACAACGCATTGTCGACCGTGTTGTCCGATACGGTGACGTTCTCGCCCTCGTTGATCGGCCAGTTCCGGTTGAGCGCGACGCGCCGTGTGATCAAGACCGAACTGCGTAGCGCTGGGTTCGACTTCACGACGCTTGGCTTTCCTCAATCGTTGAAGGCGAAAGCG
>VFZQ01000888.1 GCA_016871135.1 Acidobacteriota bacterium
CGGCAAATAGCCCACGCCATTCAACATCTGGGGCCACTGCACCTCCGCCATGAATCCGCCGCAACCGTAGCCTAGCGCCACCACAACAGCGCTCCACGGGGTGATGCGCAGTCCGCGCGCGAGCCAGTACATCGCCCAGGCGCCAATCAGATGCATCAACACGAAGTAGCCATTGAGAATCGGAATCTGCAAGCGTCCGTGCTTTAACGGCAGTATGAACAGGAGCCAGTTCAGCGGGTGCAGCGATCCCGGCTGATTCTGCGCCAAAAACGCGTTGCCGGCGAATTGGTTTGGATCGATGATCGGGAAATGCCCGCGATGCCACTCGCGCGCCTGCATTTGCAGCCACGGATAAACCTGGTTGACGTGATCGGGCCCGTCGAGCCAGGCGAACTGCTTCGACAGCGAGAACTTCCAATAGATCAGGATCACGCCAAGCGCGACGGCCAGTGGGTAGAGGACTCGTTTCAACCCTTGTAGTGTGTCGCGCTTAGAGGTACTTTTTCAACCACGCTAGAACTTCACTCATGTGAAATCGTGCATCTTCGCCTTTCAGAACCCAATGATTGGCGTCCGGAAACACGATCAACTTCGACGGTACCTTCTGGCGCTGCAAGAGCTTGTAGATTTCAAACGCCTGGCTGATCGGCACGCGATAGTCTCGCTCGCCGTGCGTGATCAACATGGGCGTCTTGAAGTTGCCCGCGTACGTCGACGGACTCTGATCCACCCACGGACCTTTGCGATCCCAGACCGGCCCGCCATTGCGCTGCTCCCAGTAGTAGGCGCCATCGGTCGATCCCCACATCGACATGTTGTCGGTCAAACCCGCGTGATTGACAAGGCACTTGAAACGCGTCGAATTTCCTTCGAACCAGTTCATCAAATACCCACCGTAACTGCCGCCCGCCGCCGCTTGCCGGGACCCGTCAATGAACGAATGCCGCGCGATCGCGTCGTCGGCTGCCTGTTCGATCTCGCTCCCCGGCCCTCGCAAAATGTCCTTATGAATCGATTCGGCGAACTCCTCGCCAAATCCAGTCGAGCCCGTGTAGTTGGTCATCAACAGAACGTAGCCCGGCGATGTGAGCAGGTGATAATTCCACCGAACGAAGAACTGATCCTTCGTCATGTTGTGCGGGCCGCCGTGCGGAAACAGCAACAGCGGATATTTCTTTGACGCATCGAAGCCCGGAGGCAGCACAAGCAGCGAATGAACTTTAGCGCCATTCTTCGCGGTGAACCAAAGATGCTTCGGCGCCTGCCAATCTATTTCCGCAATGCGGTCCTTGTTGAAATCCGTCAGCCGCCGGTGCGACTTCTCGCGTGTGTCGATCAACGCCAAGTCCTCCGGATGCACCATAGATCCCCACAGCGCCACGATCTGCCCAGCCGCCGCCGCAAGCCCCGAATACACGCCCTCTTTCAAATCCGAAAGCTGCTCCACCGCCCCGCCATCGGCGCCGATCGCAAACAGTTGATCGTGCCCGTGCTGTTCGGCCAGCATATAGACCTTCGAGGAATCCGCGCTGAACACGAAACTGCCGACCGAGCGATCCCAGGCGCCGCTCAACACCTTCGGACCGGCGGCGTCAATACGCGCCAGCCGCGACAAGCTATAGAGATGTTGATCGCCGCGGCGGCTCTGCGTGGCATAGAGCGCCTTGCCATCGGGCCGAAATTTCGGGTTGCTGTAGCTGTCGGCGCCTTTCGTTAATGCAACCGGCTCGCCGCCAGATACGCTCACTCGATAAAGATGCGTCGTCGACGGCGCGTACGCGCTTTTGTCCCGATCGGCCGTTGCGTGAAATACAATCGCATCGCCAGCCGGCGTCCACACGGGCTCCAGATCTCCATCGCCAACACTCCGTGTTCCGTCGAATCCTTCCAACGCCGCAAGCTTTGTTCCGGCCAACAGATCCTTCGCACTCGCTTCGCCGATCGTCTGCACGAATACGTGCGGCCGCCGGTCGTCCAGCCAGCGATCCCAGAAACGGAATGGAAACGCCTCATAAACACGCGCGTTGTACTTCCGCGCCTTGCGATCCGCAATGGTTTTCTTGTTCGCGGCGTCGTCATCCGCCCCCCTGTAAATCATGCTTTGAAACAGCAGCATCTTGCCGTCGGGTCGCCACACTGGGCTCGACGCGCCGGTCGACAAGTTCGTAACTCGCGTTGCCTCGCCGCCATCGAGCGGCAATACGTAGATCTGCGCTTCGTCGTCACCTTCGCGCTTGGCCGAAAACGCCAGCGACTTTGAATCGGGCGAAATAGCCGCTCCGCTCTCGGCACCCTTCGTATTCGTCAAGCGCCGGACCGGACGCGCCGTCCCTAGATCGACGAGCCAAAGATCGGAGACGTTCTT
>VFZQ01000889.1 GCA_016871135.1 Acidobacteriota bacterium
GCGCGCGGCGCCGGCGGCGTTGAGTTTCTGGATCCTGTCCAACTCATAACGCTGTTGCTCCGGTGTGAGGCCGAAGTTCTTGAGGTGTTCGATCGGCTCGGCGAGGAGCGATTCGATGGCTTGTCCGCCGAGGCCAATCGGCGTGCCTTGATACGCCGCGGGCAAGAAACCGGAGCTCCATTTTTTCGCGCCACCGTGGGAGAGTCCGGGCTTGATGGTGATGTAGGCGGGGAGGTTTCGATTCTCCGTGCCGAGGCCGTAGATGAACCACGATCCCATCGACGGGCGTGTGAATGTGTTCGACCCGGTGTGGAGTTGTAGGGTGGCGCCGCCGTGTGCGACACTGTCGCCAACCATCGAGCGGACGACGCACAACTCGTCGGCGTGGCGCGCGACGTGGGGAAACAGTTCGCTGATTTCGAGTCCGCTCTGGCCGTGTTTGCGAAATTGCCAGGGCGAGCCGAGCAGTCCGCCGACATTGTTTTCGGCGAACGTGAGCGGGCGCTTGAAGGGAAGCGGCTTGCCCTGGTCCCTGGTCAGACGCGGCTTGGGGTCGAAGGTATCCATGTGCGACGGGCCGCCGTGCATGAACATAAAGATGACGCGCTTGGCCTTGGCCGGGAAGTGCGGGGCGCGCGGCTGGGCAAACAGCGAGGAGAGCCCGAGCATGCCGAAGCCGCAGGCCGATCGGCGGAGGAGATAGCGGCGGGAGATGGGCGGCGCTGTCATTGGATGTAGATGAACTCGTTCGAGGCGATCAATGTGCGACAGAGGCTCGCCCAGGCGAGCGAGGCGTCGCCGGGGAATTTGGCAATGTAGGCGCGGGCCGCGGCTTGCTCATTCGAATCGGGCGCGCGGCCGAGCACGGTTTGCCAGAGGCGTTGCATGCGGGCGTCGTCGACGGACTCCGACTGGACGATCTTTTTGGCCAACGCCTTGGAGCGCTCGGCGACGAACTTGCTGTTCATCATGTAGAGCGCCTGCGGGGCGACGTTGGTTTGCTCGCGGATTTCGGTGCTGGTGGTGGCGTCACCGAAATCGAAGAGCGAGAACAGAGTCGCCAAATTCGAGCGGCGCAGTTGGAGGTAGACGGTGCGCCGTTTCGAGTTGTCGGGGTGCATGGATTTACGCGCGTCGGAGAATTCGTTGTCGGTCCCGGTGCCTTCGGCGAGCGCGCCGCCGAGGGTGAGATCGATCGAGCCGTCCAAGAGCAGAAGCGTGTCGCGGATCTCTTCGACCGTTTTTCGGCGCATGGGGAAACGGGTCAGGAAGCGGTTGTCGGCGTCCTTCCGCAGATGCAGGGGCGAGGCTTCGCCGCTCATCTGGTAGGCGTCGGAGAGCATGATTAGCCGGTGCATTTGTTTCATCGAACCGCCGCGGCGGAGGAACTCGGCGGCGAGCCACTCCAGCAGTTCGGGGTGTGATGGGCGTTCGCCGGCGATGCCGAAGTTGTTCGGAGTGCGCACGATGCCTTGCCCGAAGTGCCCCTGCCAGATTCGATTGACCATGACGCGTACCGGCAACGGGTTTGAGGGATCGGCCATCCAATCGGCGAGTTCCTTGCGGCCGCTTACAGAAGTGATCGCGGGTTGCCGATCACCGGCGAGGACAACGGGGAAACGCTTCGGAACGAGATCGCCTTTGGCCTCGGGATTGCCGCGCACGAAGACATGTTGATCGACCGGCTTGTCCTCGGCGACGCCGCATGCGAATGGCGGTTCCTTGGGCGGGTTGCCCTTGAGCGCTTTCAGCTCGGCGCGGAGCGTGGCCAGCTTGTTTTGCGCGTCGGACGGAAAGCCCTGTTCGGGATTTTTCTCCGGGAGGCCGAGCGGTCCTCTCGCGGCGGTGATCTCGGTGAAAAAGCGATTGGCGCCGGCGGGAAATTTGGGCGCTTCCGTGGTGAGTCCGGCGGCGAAGTCGGCCTGGGCTTTCTCGCGGCGCGCGATCTCGTCGCTGTAGTTTTTCTGATACACGTCGGCGTCGCCATGGCGGTACCAGGCTTCGAGATGAATACGGCGTTCTTTGTTGGGCTTGAGGTACGTCACCCACCGGTCGAGGACGGCGGCGTCGAGCGCGGGGTCGGCGGCGCCGCCTTCGATGACGCGGCGCGCGGCGCGCATGTAGTCGGCGATGCGCGGGGCCAGCGCGTTGCGAAACCTTCTGGCTTGCGCGGCGATCACAGCGTCGATTTCCTTCTGCTTCTTTTCGAGGCGCTGTTGGTGGGCGGTCCACTGTTCCGCTTCGGCGCGGCCGGATAGCGGGGCATAGAAGAGCTTGGACACCGTGCCTTCGATCTGTTCGAACTGGCGCGTGGAGGCGAAGATCGAGGCGAGCCCGTAGTAGTCCTTGGTCGAGATGGGATCG
>VFZQ01000890.1 GCA_016871135.1 Acidobacteriota bacterium
TCGCCTTTCCGGATTTTGGTTTCGACGGCATGCGCGCCGACATCAAGGGCAACCTCTACATCACCCGCCACGGCAAAGGCACCGTTGTTGTCGTTTCACCGGAAGGAAAGATCCTCCGCGAGATCGACGTACTTGGTAAGAGTCCAACCAACCTGACCTTCGGCGGACCCGACGGCCGCACCGTATACGTTACCGATGCCGACAAAGGCCGCGTCGTGTTGTTCCGCGCGGACACGCGAGGCCGCGAGTAGCATGCTGACGCGCCGGCGATGGATTGCACTCGGCGCGGGCGCGTTGTACGCGGGCCCGCTGGAAGATCGCATCCGCCGCGTTGAAGACATCTGGCGCCCGACGCGATCGGTGTCCGAGCACAAGGTCCCCGCCGTTTCGATCGCCGTGATTCGCGACGGCGCCATCGAATGGGCGCGCGCTTATGGAGTCGCCGCAAGCCCATCCACGCTCTTCCAGGCCGCGTCGATTTCGAAACCCGTCGCCGCGATGGCCGCGCTCCACATGGCGCAGTACGGCAACTTCGGGCTCGACGAGGACGTGAACGCGAAGCTCTCCTCCTGGCTCGTGCCCGAAAACGAATTCACACGCGAGCGCAAAGTGACAGTCCGCGGAATCCTGAGCCACACCGCCGGTCTGACCGTGCACGGTTTCGCCGGCTACGGCGAGGACGAACCCGTGCCGTCGCTCGTGCAAATCCTCAATGGCGAAAAGCCCGCCAACAGCAGTTCCATCCGCGTCGACACGACGCCGGGCACGTTATATCGCTACTCGGGCGGCGGCTATACGGTGTTGCAATTACTGCTCACCGAACGATTCAAGCGCCCGTTCCCGGATCTCATGCAGCGCATCGTTTTGCAGAAACTCGCCATGCGGATGAGTGCGTTCGACCAGCCCCTTCCCGCCGACCGCGCCTCGCGCGCCGCCGTCGGATTTCACGCGACAGGCCGGTCTTACACCGGCGGCTGGCACACCTATCCCGAGATGGCCGCGGCGGGTCTGTGGACAACGCCTTCCGATCTCTGTACGTTCGCCATCGAGGTCGCCCGGTCGGCTCGCGGCGAATCGAACCGCGTCGTCGAACGCGAGATGGCGAAGACGATGATTGCGCCGCATATCGGTTCGCACGGCCTCGGCTTCGTCGCCTCGCCGGGCTGGTTCGAGCACTCCGGTTCCAACGCCGGTTACCGCGCGCACCTGTTTTGCAAAGACGACGCCTCCACCGGCGCGGCAATTATGACAAACTCCGACACGGGCGCGAAATTGATCGGCGTCATCCGTTCGGCGCTTGCAAGGGAGTATTCATGGCCAAGTTTTTCCTAGCGTTTTCGCTCGCGCTCGCGGCGCAGGATTTCGATCTGCTCATCGTAAATGGACGCATCGTCGATGGCACCGGCAACGTCTCGTATCTCGGCGACGTCGGCGTCAAGGACGGTAAGATCGCCGCGATGGGACGCCTCGGCGGCCGGACCGCGCGCCGCACGATCGATGCGAAGAATCTCATCGTCGCGCCAGGGTTCATCGACATTCACAATCACTCCGACGTCACCGTTCTAACCGATGGCAACGCGCAGAGCATGATCCGCCAGGGCGTGACGACAATGATCTTCGGCGAAGGCGAATCCGCCGCGCCTTCGCAAGGTTTCGCGCGCTTCACCGACTATTGGACCCGCCTGCGTTCGAGCGGCGTAGCGCCCAACATCGGCAGTTACGTCGGATCAAGCCAGATTTGGACCCGCGTGCGCGGCCAAAAAGCCGGACCCCCAACGGCCGGGGAACTCGTGCAAATGCGGGCGCTGGTAAAGCAGGCGATGGAAGACGGTGCACTCGGTGTGTCGAGCTCGTTGAGCGGTCCTCCCGGCGCCTGGATCGACACCGATACCCTCGTCGCCATGTGTGAAGAGGCCTCCAAGTTCGGCGGCATCTATTCGACGCACATGCGAACCGAAGGCAACGGCGTGTTCAAAGCTGTGCAGGAGGCCATCGAAATTGGCCGCCGCGCCAACGTGCCTGTCGATGTTATTCACATCAAGATCGCCGATCACAAACTCTGGGGCAAGATGCCCGAACTCATCGGCCTCATCGCTACCGCGCGCGCCAGCGGGCAGGAAGTCGAAGCGCACGTGTATCCGTACCGCGCCGGCCAGAACAACCTGTCGAGCATCATACCTCCGTGGGCGCATGAAGGCGGCCGCGCGAAGTTGATCGAGAACATCAAAAACCCGGCGTTGAAGGACCGCCTGCACAACGAAATCCTGAACGGCATTCCCGGTTCGGACTGGTACAACCACTACACGGCCACCGGTTCGTGGGAAGGAATGTTGCTCGCTTCGCTGTCGAATCCGTCTTATAA
>VFZQ01000891.1 GCA_016871135.1 Acidobacteriota bacterium
GGCCACCTTGACACCGCGGAAATGCTGCTTGCGATGGGCGCCGACGTCGGCGCACGCTCGGCTAATCAGATGCACAATACGCCGCTGCACGCCGCCGCCGCCGGGAAACATTTGGGGATTTGCACCGCGCTGATCGCCAGGGGAGCCGACGTCAATGCCACGCAGCATGGCGGTTATACGCCGCTGCATTCCGCCGCGGCGAATGGCGATCTCGACCTGCTGCGACTGCTCCTCGCGCACGAAGCGAAGCCTGGCGTGAAAAGCGAAAAGGGCGACACGCCGCTCGACATGGCCCGCCAGCGCAATCAGCCCAAAGCCGTCGAACTGCTGGAGAGAGTTGCGCGATGACCGAACTGGAAGCACTCGCACAGGGCGCTAGAAGCCGCATTGCCGCCGCCGCTACGCAAGACGAGCTCGAAGCGATTCGTGTCGAGCTTCTTGGCCGCAAGGGCGGGGTACTGGCCAATTTGTCGAAGGACATGGGCAAACTCTCGGCCGATGAACGCAAAGTGCTCGGCCAGCAGTTGAACGCCGCAAAAACGGAAATCGAATCGGCGCTCGAAACGCGCACCGCCGAGTTCGCATCCGCCGCGCTTGCCGCGCGATTGGAGTCCGAGTGGATCGATCTAACCACGCCGCCCACCGGCCCGCGCCGCGGCTCGCTCCACCCGCTCACGCAAATCCAAGCCGAGATTGAAGACCTTTTCGTCTCGCTTGGCTTCACTGTTCTCGACGGTCCCGAAGTCGAGAGTGACGAACACAACTTCGACGCCCTCAATATTCCCGCCGACCATCCCGCGCGCGACATGCAGGATACCTTCTGGCTCGATGGCGGCTGGCTGCTCCGTACGCACACGTCACCCGTACAAGTCCGCGGCATGCGCAAACTTGGCCCCCCGCTGCGCATGATCGCCCCCGGCCGCGTCTTCCGCAACGAAGAAGTCGACGCTTCGCACGAGCACACGTTCTACCAGCTCGAAGGCATGATGGTCGACAAAGACGTGTCCGTTGCGCACCTGCTCTACTTCATGAAGACGCTGTTATCGGCGATCTTCAAACGCGAAGTCACCGTGCGACTCCGCCCCGGTTTCTTCCCCTTCGTCGAGCCTGGCTTCGAGCTCGACATTCAATGCCTCATCTGCAACGGCGCGGGTTGCCCCGTCTGCAAGCAAAGCGGGTGGGTCGAACTGCTGCCGTGCGGCCTCGTGCATCCGAACGTGTTGCGCAAATCCGGTATCGACCCCGAAGAGTACGGCGGCTTCGCCTTCGGACTCGGCCTCACGCGCCTCGTCATGATGCGCTACGCCATTGACGACATTCGCCAGTTGCAAGGCGGCGACCTCCGCTTCCTGCGGCAGTTCTAAAGAGAGACGGCCATGAAGTTTTCCTACAACTGGATCAGCGAGCTCATCGACGAGCTTCCCGTTACACCCGCCGAAATCGGTCGCTTCATCACGCTCAAGACCGCTGAGTGCGAAGGCGTTGAACCCTACGGCGAACCGCTCGGCGTAGCCGTTGCCGCGCGTGTACTTGAAGCGCAAAAAATCGAAGGCACGCACCTCACCCTAACGCGCACCGACACGGGCGCAGGCGGCGTGCGTCAAGTGATCTGCGGCGCGCCCAACTGCCGCGCCGGCATGATTACGGCGCATTGGCCGCTCGGCAAGAAGACCGTCCGAGGCGTCGAGAGTGACGGCATGTTGGCCAGCGGCGCCGAGCTCGGCATTAACAAGGATCACGAAGGCATTCTCGATCTCGATGGCGTCGAAATCGGCCAGCCGCTTCCCGGTTTGAAGCCCGATACGATTGTCGAAATCGACAACAAGTCGCTCACGCACCGGCCCGATCTCTGGGGCCATTACGGCATGGCGCGCGAGGTCGCTGCGATCTCGAAGCGGCCGCTCAAAGACCCTGTTGATCTTTCGCTGCTACCCGCGCCCGGCGGTGATCTCAAGATCGACATCCGCGACTTCGGATTGTGCCCGCGCTATTCCGCGCTGCTGTTTGAGAACGTCACCGTGCAACCATCGCCGCTGTGGTTGCAGTATCGCCTGCAAGCCATCGGTCTGAACCCGATCAATAACATCGTCGACGTGACGAACTGGGTCATGGCCGAACTCGCACAGCCGATGCACGCCTTCGACCTCGACAAGATTCAGGGCGATACGATCATCGTTCGCACCGCGACAGATGGCGAGGCGTGCCCTACGCTCAACGGCAACACTTACACGCTCGATGCGTCGAACCTTGTCATCGCCGATGCCGGCGGCCCCATCGCGATCGCCGGTGTTATCGGAGGCGGTCCAAGCGCGATCTCGGGAACCACAACGCGCCTGTTGCTCGAAAGCGCCAACTTTCATG
>VFZQ01000892.1 GCA_016871135.1 Acidobacteriota bacterium
GCCGCTGCCGCAGTTCACGACGGTCGACCCGCTCGACATCAACGTGCGCGGTTCGGTTCCGAACATCATCAACGCAAATCAGTACATGTTCCGCATCGATCACAACTTTTCGTCCAGCGACAAAGTGTTCGTTCGCTACATCACCGACCGGGGCGCTTGGGACAATGGCGATCTGAACCCGAACTTCTTTTACTTCGTTCGCTCGGTGAATTACAACCTCGCAGCCCAGCACATCAAGATTATCAGCCCGTCGATGGTCAACGAGGTTCGATATGGCCTCAACAAATCCGATAACAATACTCTGAATCCGCGTTCCAACTCGAGTTTCGACCTCGACTCGCTCGGAATCGGGCAGATCCGGACGACGTCCGGCCGAAAGTTGACGTCGCGCGAGATGGGACTGCCGGGCATAGGCGGGCTGATGGGCGGCGACCGCGATGGTGGCAATGGCTTCGACTTCAACACCGTGCACCAGATTACCGACAACTTCTCGTTTACGCGAGGAAAGCACACGTTTAAGTCGGGTTTTGAATATCGCAAGAATATTCTTGACCGCGCCGCCGCCAACGTACCGCGCGGCTCGATCTCTTGCTGCCCGGGCGGCTACGCGCTGGCCGGTTGGCTGCAAGGCATCGTCGGTAACACGGAGACCGGTGAAGGGTTCCCGTACACCGAACCGCGTCAAAACCGTTGGTCGGCATACTTTCTCGACGACATGAAAGTCACGCGTAAGTTGACGATGAACATTGGCATGCGCTGGGACTTCTTTCAAGTTCCGCTCGATAACTTCGGCGCGTGGCGCACGCTGCGTCTTGATATCCTGAGCGACTCGCCGCAAGGCCGCGTTCCAACCGTCATCCCCAACGTCAACACGAAGAACTTCCCGATCTACAACAAGGACAACCGTTACTTCATGCCGCGCCTTGGGCTCGCATATCGCGTGACGGACAAGTGGACGCTGCGTGCGGGCTTCGGTTGGTTCGCGAACGCGCAGCAGTTGAACAACTTTACTATCTTGAACCTGGTGCCTCCGATCTCCGGCACTCTCGCTTTCCCGGTTGTCGATCAGGTCGCGCAGACTATCGCCTACAACTACGGAGGCCAGACTTACAATCTCCAGACCCGCCGGATCGTCGGGGCTGTGAATCGGGTCGGCAACTTGTACGGCGGCGGTGGAACGACTTCAACCGTGCGCAACACGATTCTTGTGCCGCCGGACAACAAGGCGTCCAATCACTATCAATGGAGCTTCGACTTGCAGCGTCAGATGTTCTGGAACACGATGCTGACGATCGCCTATGTCGGCAGCGCCAGCCGCCACCTGGACAACACGATTACCTTCAACAATCCCGATCCGGCGTTCCTGAATACGAATGTACAGGCTCGGCGTCCCTACCCATTCCACCGCAGCCAAGGCGAAACGCCGACGTTTGGAACGGGCAACATCCGCTACTTGGACAGCTATGCCAACGGCAGCTACAACGGTTTGCAGATCAGTTACGACAAGCGCTTCTCGCAAGGCTTGACGTTTGGATTGGCATACACGTATAGCAAGTCAATCGGTGAAGGGTATGGACGCAACGAAAGCGGCGCCGGCGTCGCCAATGGTTACCAAAATCCTCGAGACCGCCGTCAGGCGCGAGGCCGCTACGGGTTCGATGTCGGCCACAACATGGTGTACAACTTCGTCTACGAAGCGCCGTTCCTCAATCGCTTCAAGGGCGTGGCGGGTGCTATTCTCGCCGGCTGGCAAACCAACGGCGTGCTGACTCTACGTACCGGCTTCCCGTTCACTGTGAACGGAGGGAACCTCAACACCGGCGGGTTCACGTTGCCGGATCGCGTGGCCGATGGCCGTTTGAACGACGCCGCGACGCGCCAACTCTGGTTCGATCCCACCGCGTTCCGTCGCACCGATTGCAACATCCCGAACCGGCAGGATCTCTGCCACTACGGCAATTCCGCAATCGACGCTCTCGTCAGCCCCGGCGCGCAGAACATCGACTTCTCGGTTTACAAGAACTGGAAGCTGAATTTCCTCGGCGACGCCGGCCGGTTGCAGTTCCGCGCGGAGTTTTTCAATCTGTTCAACACTCCGAACTTCGGGCAGCCGAACGGCATCGGATTCACGACGCTTGACAGCATAATTCCCGATGCGCCGCGTCAAGGCGAGATCCGTTCGCTGCGGCAACCGATGCGGGTCATTCAGTTCGGCGCGAAGCTCTATTTTTAGGGGCTAAGCATGAGAGGATGAGAAGTTCCATCCTTTCATGCCAGGCCCGTCCCACATGGCGGCGTTGCTCCGCGTTCGCCCCGGGTTTCCGTTCACGTTCGGGCTGACGCTGGCTGTCATCGGATTG
>VFZQ01000893.1 GCA_016871135.1 Acidobacteriota bacterium
CATGGAGTATTACCGGTCGATAGCGCCCGCGACGCCGGCTGGCAACAGATGACCGCCGCGCACAAGGCCGGAAGACTTTCACCCGAAATCGACAAGGCCTACTTCACCTCGCCGCGCCCGGTTCTTGAACTCTTCGATCTCGACAACGATCCGTCGGAGCTCAACAACCTCGCCGGGAACCCCGAACACGCCGCCGTGCGGGAAGAACTCCTGCGCGCGTTAGCGGAGAAGATGATTCTCGACTACGACTTCCTCCCGCTTCCGCTGCCAAACTAATACGGAACGGCGAAACCCAACCTGACACGTGCTTCCGGGGCTCACGCCAGTCCGGGCCTCCCGCCGTTCCATGATAGAGTACGAAGCTTGTCCGAAACTGGATCTGTCCATCAACGCTGGCACTGCGGCCTGACGGTGTGGATGACGCTCGCCAGCCTCATCAACTACATGGGGCGCTCGGTGATCAGCGTCGGCGGCGCCGACATCGCCAAGGAATTTCATTTCACCGAAGCGCAGTTGGGCGAGATTTTTTCGGCATTCTGGCTTGGCTACGCCGTCATGCAGTGGCCCTCGGGCTGGCTCTCCGATCGCTTCGGCGGCGCACGCGTCCTCGGCCTCTGCGGATTGGCGACGGCCGCGCTCCTCTTCGGCACAATACCCGCGGCGACGCTACTCTTCTTCCTGCTCGTGCGCGGCGCATTCGGCGTTGCGTCCGCGGTGCTCTATCCCGCATGCGCCAGCATCACGTCTCACAAGTTCGCGCCATCGGTGCAATCCACCGTGCAGGGTTTTGCCATCGGCGGCGGCTCACTCGGCATCGCCCTGACCCCTTATCTGATGACGGCCGCCGGCTCGTGGCGCATGGGCCTCGCGTGCGCCGCCGCGATCACGGCCGTATTCTTCGGGCTGTGGATCGCCAGGCTTCGTATCGTTCATTTGCCGAAACCCGTCGAAGGCGGCCCGCCCCGCATCAATCGCGGCGTCTTCCTGCTCGCCGTGCAGAGCATGGCCATCGCTTACTATTACAACTTCACGGACACATGGGCGTTCTACTATTTCCGCGAAGTGCGCGGTTTTTCGAACGACCGCGCCGCGCTGTTCACGCTGCTGCTGCAGATCTCTGGCGGCCTGGCAATGTTCTTCGGCGGCTTGTTCATCGACAAGATCGCGCCGCGCACCGGGCGCGTCTGGCCCTCAGTCGTCGCGCTCACGGTCGCGTCTTGCGCCTTGGCCGCCAGCGTCGTTACGAAGAACTCCGAACTCGTACTGGCTCTGATTGTCCTCTCCTACACCCTGACGACGGCCTGTGAAGGCGTCTTCTCCTGGGCCGTCATCACAGCCGCGCCACACAGCGCAGGCGCGTCCTACGGCTTTGTCAACATGTGCGGCAGCGTGGCGCAGGTCGCCGCGCCGCTCGCATTCCCGTGGCTCGCCGCGCGATTCACATGGGATGGCTCTGTTTATTCCGCGGCCCTTTCACTCCTGATCGGCGCGGCGTTATGGTTCGTCGCGACGCGTCAGTACTTGCAGCGGCCGTTGGCGGCTTTGACGAAATAGCTCTTGTAGTTCTTCGCCTTCTGGTCCATGCAGCCCTCAAGATCGAGCAGTTCGACCTTGCGGAAATCGACCGGATGACTCTCGCTCTGCAAGGATATCGACCCGCCCGTCAGCAGCTTGCCGTCCTGCTTCGCGGCCGGATCGTGCTTCGACACATTGCCGCCGCCCACTTGCGGCTTCTCGTACGACAGCACCACCTCGCCGTCGATGATGTGCTCGATCTTTTCATCGCCAAGCACTTTCACTTCCACGCGCACCCACCCATCGCCGTCGTAGGTCTTCGACTTCGAGTTCAAACAATGCGGAGTAAACAGCTTCCCCTCGCGCACCACGTTCGTGCCAGGCGTGCAAAGATTCGCCGTCGTTCGTGGTCCCTTGCCGAGACCGCCAAGCAGTTGCACCTCGATCGAAATCGGGAAGTCTTGGTCCTTCGTCATCGTCTTCGGGTCCTGACCGTGAACCATGATGCCGCTGTTGCGCGTCGCCCAACCCGGCCCGTTCTTGGCCTGATCGGAAACGAAACGATACTCCACCGCGATCACGTAGTACGAGTACGGATTCTTGTAGAACAAATGCCCGAACTTCGACGCGAAGTCATCGTAGCCGTCGTAGCGAACCTGCAACAGCTTGTTCGAAACGCGAAACGTATTTGCGAAGTTTTCGCCCAGCGGATAGCCCGTAATCTTCGGCGTCCAGTCTTTCAGGTTCTTGCCGTTGAACAGCGGAATCCAGTCTTTCTTCGTTTGCGCGGAGAGACTCAACACCGCGAGGAGCAGAATGCGAATGATCATGAGTTAGATTCTT
>VFZQ01000894.1 GCA_016871135.1 Acidobacteriota bacterium
AGTATTCAAGGAACTCCGACGGGGCTGCTCTCTGTCGGTATCACCACCGAACCCGTCCGTTTTAATGCCACCGGCATTGACTTCGGGACGTTCTCCTACAACTCGCAGCAGGCAAAGTCCCTTAACGTCCGCTAGCTATTAACAACGGGCTGCTCGGCCCTCTGGGCCATCCGAGCCGCCCGTTCCGCTTTCTTGCGCTTCTTCTCAAGAATCAGCAGCTCGCGGCGCCGGCGCAACTTGGTCTTCTCATCGAGCGCGTTCCAGAACTTGACGAAGTACTGAATCGCCGAGGCGATCCCAAACACCGCGACGCCGTACATCCACAACATCGCCCCGCCGTACCACTCGGGGTTGCCGATCGCCACCAGCATCAGCGAAATCGCGATTACTTGCGTCACCATCTTGGTCTTGCCTAGATCCGACGCCTTGATCGTAAACCCTTCGGCCGCGGCGATTCCGCGCAAACCAGTTACGGCGAACTCGCGCCCGATGATCAAAATCGCGATCCAGCCTGGCACCATGCGCACTTGAACCAACGAAATCAGCGCCGCGGAGATCAGCATCTTATCGGCGATCGGGTCGAGCAGCGTGCCCACGGTCGTCACCTGCTTCCAACGCCGGGCCAAATAACCGTCGAGAAGATCCGTCGCCGCCGCCGCCAGAAATATCGCCAGCGCCAGCATCTCGTTGGGAATCGCGAACCCGGCAAGGCGCAGGCCAAAGTCCCCCTGTACGAGCGCTACGACAAGCAGCGGCACGAAGAAGATGCGCAGAATCGTGAGCAGGTTCGGGAGGTTCATCCCAGCTACATCAGTATAGGTGCGTTTTGAAGCGTTTCACAAGCGCCTCGGGCGCTTCGATCTCCAGCACGCATACTTCGTCCTCGTAGACTTTGCCGATGATCCGCGCGTTCTCGTGAATCTGGTGCAACAGAGCCCCGTCGGCGACCGGCACGCGCAGCACCGCGCGTGCCAGCGCTTCGGCCGGAAGTTCCGCGTCGATCCTCGCCAGCAGCGCCTCCACGCCCAACCCGCTGGCCGCCGATACTCCCGATGCGCCCTCAGGAGGCGCGGGCGAGCCTTCGCGATCCATCTTGTTCCAAGCCAGAATCTGCCGCGTCTCACCCGCGCCGATCTCGGTCAACACCGCTTCGACGTGTTCCATCGCCGCTTCCGCCGTATCGCTCGATCCGTCGACGACATGGATGAGCAGCGATGCCTCGACCACCTCCTCGAGCGTCGCGCGAAACGCCCGCACTAGCATCGTCGGCAGGTTACGAATAAAACCGACCGTATCGCTCAGCAGGATCTTGCGCTTCGAAGGCAGCGTCAGCGCGCGCACCGTGGGGTCGAGCGTCGCGAACATGCGCGCATCGGCCACAACCCCCGCGCCGGTCAGCCGGTTAAACAGCGTCGACTTCCCCGCGTTCGTGTAGCCGACCAAAGCGACCGTCAGCAGCGGCACGCTCTCGCGCTGACGGCGCTGCGTACCGCGTGTCGTGCGCACATGTTCGATCGACCGCTCCAAGTGCGCGATGCGCGTGCGAATGCGGCGGCGATCGGTTTCCAATTTCGTCTCGCCCGGGCCGCGCGTTCCAATGCCGCCGCCCAACCGGGACATCATTACGCCCTGACCGCCCAACCGCGGCAGCATGTACTGCAACTGCGCCAACTCGACCTGCAACTGCCCTTCCCTGGTCCGCGCGCGGCTGGCGAAGATGTCGAGAATCAACTGGGTGCGGTCGACAACCCGCGTCTCCAGCTTCTTCTCCAAGTTGCGCTGCTGCGTCGGCGTCAGTTCGTGGTCGAATATGACGACATCGGCTTCAAAGCCCTTCACCAGTCCGGCCAGTTCGGCGGCCTTGCCGGCGCCGACCAGAAACGTCGAATCCGCCGCTTCGCGCGCCTGCATCTCCTTGCCGATGACGATCGCGCCGGCGCTGGCAACCAGCGTCTCTAACTCGTCAATCGACTCCTCGGGTGTGAACGTGGCGACACCACGCTTTTTCCAATCGAGGCCGACGAGCAGTGCGCGCTCGGGCCCGGAAGAAGTGGCGTGGGTCGTGCGGTTTGCCGACAACTTCGGAAACTAGCTCTCGCCGCCTTCGCTGGCGTGGTGGGCCAGGATAGGCGCGGGACCGGGCATGGGCGCCTGGCCAGGCATTCCATGATGCTGCGGATGCCCGTGGCCGCCGTGCGCGGGCCGCGAAACAACCACTGTGGAGATAGCGTGCTTGAAAATCAGCTGCTCCTGGTTGTTCGATTCCAAAATCACCGAATACTTGTCGAAGCTCTTAATCCGCCCGGATAGCTTCACACCGCTCATCAAGTAGATGGTAAGGAAAATCTTGTCCTTG
>VFZQ01000895.1 GCA_016871135.1 Acidobacteriota bacterium
TCCTTGTACTGGCGCTACGCTATGGCGAACTCTCGGTCCTTTATCCGATCATTGCGCTGACCTATGTTTGGGTCAGCATGTTATCGGTGACGATGTTGGGCGAGACTCTGAACGTGTTCAAGATTATCGGATTGGTGTTGATCGTGGCGGGCGTGGCAGTGCTCGGCAAGAAGGAACGATCGAATTGAAGACGCCGTTCTCGTCGATCCTTTTGGTGCTGCTCGCTTCGTTTGTCGGCTCATTCGGCTCTGTTTTCATGAAAGCGGGCGCCGACCGGTTGGAACGCTCGATCCGCGGCGTGTTAACAAACTGGCGGCTGCCAGTGGGCGTGGCGATCTATCTCGTCTCGTTTGCGATGTACACGGCGGCGGTGAAGTCGGGCGAGTTGACCATTCTGTACCCGATGGTTTCGCTCGGATATCTTTGGACGTTGATCTGGTCGCGGCTGATTTTCAACGAGCCGCTGACAAGGAACAAATTCATCGGCATCGGAATGATTTTGCTCGGTGTCGTGGTTCTGAATCTCGGAAATCGTTAAGCTAGAGGGATGTCCGCGTCGCCAATCCCAGAACTCGATGGTTTGGGCGGGCGCGCGTTCTCGTTCTACCCTCCGATACTGAACATTGAGAACAACGAGTGGGAACTGCGAGAGGCGACTTGGTCGGAAATCCTGGTGCATAACACCAAGTCCGGTTTGGAGATCTGGGTTCCGAGGCGTTATCTGGGCGCTGTATCGCGCGTCGAAGAACCGGTGATGATCGTCGGATTGGAACGGGAGATGGAGTATGTCTCCGGCATACTGCGCCAGCACGATCGGCGCGTCCTCAGCATGCCAAAGTCCGCCGCTGGTCCCGCGCCGCTGGAGGAGGCCGCAATTCCGAAGCCGAAGATGGTGGCCGGTGTGCGGTTGGGCGATTCTGGCGGCGAATCCCGTATGGGGTTGTACATCCTAGGCGGTATCGTGGCGACGATCCTTGTTGTCTACGGCGTCGTATCCATCAAGAGCAACAACCGAGTCGAGTACCAAACCGTACTGCAGGAAGATCTCAACCTGACGGCGCAAGACGATTATCACGACATCGTTCGCAAACTGGGCGCGCCGGCCAAGGACCGCTGGAAGCCCGGCAACGATCTGCAGTATCGGGCGCTTGAGTATCCGGCGCGGCACTTCACCGTCATCATGATGGGGACCGAGCAGGGTAACGCTCACTACATCGGCGCCGTCAATGAAGACTGGCGTCCGGTGCACTCCGTGAAACACGCCGGCGGCGGCGACACCAGAGCGTTGCTGGCCGGCCTCAAGCGATTTTGAATATGCGAAGCATTTTTTTACTAATATTACTCCTTCCTTCATTCGGGCAAGAGAGTGAAGCTCACAAGGCCACGTTCATGAAGGTCTGCGCGAACTGCCACAAGCCAGAGGTTGTGCTCTCGGCTCGCCGGACGAAGTCGCAATGGGAGGATACGTTCGAGAAGATGGTCGCGCGCGGCGCCAAAGGTACCGACGACGAATTCACTTCGGCCTTTCTGTATCTGATGACGAACTTCGGCAAGGTGAACGTGAATCGCGCGCCGGCCGATGAGCTGATGCAGGTGTTGGGTATCAACGATGAAGTCGCGGCGGCGATCATCAAGTATCGCCGTGGTAAGGGGAGGATCGAAGATGTCGAGGACCTGGCGAAGGTCCCTGGTATCGACGCGAAGCGTTTGGAAGAAAAGCGCGAAGCGATCGCATTCTAGGAGTTTCATGCGCTTACTCATATTGCTCGTCACCGCATCCGCGCTTGCCTTTTCGCAGGGCCGCCCACAGCGCGCGCCCGGCGCGGGCGTTGGCCCGGACGACAAACACATTCCCGATTCCGCCGGCGCGGAGCGAGGCAAAAAGCTATACGCCTCTGAGTGCATCAACTGCCACGGGACACAGGCTCGTGGCACCGAGCGCGGCGCGGACTTGATCCGCTCGACGGTCGTGCTGAAGGACCGAAACGGGATTCAGATCGGCGACTTCCTGAATAACAATCAGCACAAGCTGCAAGTCACGCCGACCGGTCAACTGACGCGCGCGCAGCATTTGGATCTCGCGCACTTTTTGCACGGTTTGGTATTGTCGACGCTCCGGCAGACGCAGGATGTTCTCGACGTGTTGACGGGCGACGCCAAGGCTGGCGCCATGTATTTCAACGGCGAAGGAAAATGCACGGGCTGTCACTCGGTGACAGGCGACCTCAAAGGAATTGGCAGACGTTATGAGCCGGTGCAGCTTCAACAGCGCTTCCTGTTTCCGCGCGTGTCGGCATTTGGCCGCCGGTTCGGCGGTGGCAGTCCGCAGGGCAAATCGGTGACGCTCGAAGT
>VFZQ01000896.1 GCA_016871135.1 Acidobacteriota bacterium
ACTTACCCCCAACCTCACCTTCTCGCCAACTCGGACCAAGCGGTAACTCCTTTACCTTCAACTCCGCTCCCGCTCACTCCGCGCTAATTTGGACAGCCGTGGTCCCGAACAGAATTTTCGCGTTACTGTCGCGCAGCGATTTCAGCAACTCCATCCGCTTTCGATTCAGCTTCTCCGAAACATCCCGGGGCGGATTGCCGAAGGATCGAATACGCAGCCATTCTTCAATTGACGCTTTGGGCATGTACTCGAGTTCCGGCCGATCCAACAGCTCCGCCTCGGCGACAAACCCAGGTTGGTCTCCATCACCGCCATCGTCGCGATATTCCACACGCCAACCTCAACCGTGCGCTGAATCGAATCCGGCGTTCCAACGTAGCCGTCCAAGTGTTCGATCGTACTCTGCCCGGCATCTAAAGCGTGCCTTAAGCCGACGGCAGGCGGCACGTGGCCGGCGAACGATATCCCGGCGTTTTTCGCAGCCTTTGCGATGGCATCGTATACCGGGAGCGAAAGCCCGGGCAGAACCTTGAGCAGATCATAGCCCTGTCGTTTCTGGTCCAAGACGGCCGCTTTCGCCTCTGCCGCGGACCTGGGCCAACGTTCGTCCAATCCCGGCCCGGCCACGAGAATGGTGGGCCCCATCAACTCGCCCTTGCGAACGCGCTCACGCAGCTTGAGGTGGTTGGGGAATCCCCGCATGCTGCGGACTGTCGTGACACCATTCGCGAGAAAAAGCATCAACTGCGCCTCCGCCGTTCCCGCCGGATCGAGCGGCTCGGCAAGATGCGCGTGCATGTCGGCAAGTCCCGGCAGCAGGTACTTGCCGCGACTATCGATGACCGTCGACCCCTCCGGTGTCGAATTGGAGTCGTTCCGCCCCACCGCCTTGATCAAGCCGTCTCGAACGACTATGGCCTGCTTAACGTCGATCGCGCCCGTATCGACGCGAACGACGTTCACGTTGCGAAACACGATCTCGCGCGAGCAAGCAACGGTACCTAAGATTAGCAACAGCCGCCAACGAGTTTTCATGCCGTAACCGTTAGACCGAGCGGCGCGCAATGCGTCACCTGGCGATAAACGCGCCGCACGCAACTATGTTGTGACTACACCAACGCGCAAACGTTCGAAAGTTCGCCAATCCCGGACGCCGAGATCGTGCAAACATCGCCCACGCCCAGCGCCGCTTCTTGCGTCACGATGATGCCCGTTCCGGTCAGCAACACCGACCCACAAGGCACCTGATTCGACTGCAGCAAGTATTCAATCAGCGACTCAATCTTTCGGCCCAGTTTGCCCGTCGACGTCTTGCCCTCAAACCGCGTCTCCGAGCCGCGCTTGATCGTGCACGTCATTTCGATCGAATACGGATCGGTGATCTCATCGGCCGTCACCATCACGGGCCCCAGCGAGCAGCACGCCGTGTAGACCTTCGATTGCGGCAGATAGAGCGGGTTCTCGCGTTCGATATCCCATGCCGACACATCGTTGGCGATCGTGTAGCCGACCACGCGGCCTTTCGATCCCAGCACGACGCCCAGTTCCGGTTCCGGCGCGGTGAACGTCGAGTCCGAGCGGATGCCGATCGGCTGCCCGGTCCCCACGCAAACGCGCGACGTGCCCTTGAAAAAAATCTCGGGCCGGTGCGCGGGATTGTACACGTAGAAGTAAAAACCTTCGCGCGTGTTGTGCTCGCCGTCACGGAAGCTCGCACTCATTTCGTAGGTGCAGCCGCATGCCCAAACTTCCTTGGGCGCGAGCGGAATCAGCGGCGTCGCCGCTTCCGAGTGGCCCGAGGCCATCGCCTTAGCCATCTTCGAAAGGTCGGTGCCTTCTACCTCCGAGCGGCGGATCAGGTCATACAAAGTATGCCCCGGTATCGGGCGCGCGTTCTCCCCTTCGAAGATCGCCGCCGTGACTTCATTGTTCCACTTGATTTGTCCGAGTCGCATGTGTGTGAGTTAGTACTTGAGGTAAACCGTCTTGTAGTCGCTGTAGAAATCGAGTGCCGCCGGACCCTGCTCTTTGGGGCCGAACGACGAGTCCTTGGTTCCGCCGAACGGAAGCTGATACTCCACGCCCGCGCTCGGCAGATTCACCGTCAACAGTCCGGCTTCGCAGCCGTAGATGAATTCGAACACGCGCGAGAGATTGGTCGTCTGCACCGAGGCTGACAGCCCGAACGGAATGTTGTTCGCAATGCGCATCGCGTCGTTGAAGTCTTTGGCCTTCATAACCGCCAGCACCGGCCCGAATACTTCCTCTTGCGCCAGTCGCATGTTCTCGGTGACATCGGCGAAAAGCGTCGGCTCGACGAAGTAGCCTTTGTCGTACGCGCCGCCGGTC
>VFZQ01000897.1 GCA_016871135.1 Acidobacteriota bacterium
CGACGAAGAGATAGGCAGTTTCTTCTTTCAGGCGTCCGGTCACCTCGCCGGTGCGGGTATACCAAGTAAGAAAAGCGGCGCGGGAAATGACAGGCCGGTATGCCAGAACATCTTTCGGGCTAAGCGATGCCGCAAACGCCAGGCCGGCTAGTTCGACGCTCGGCGCTTCGACGGTGGCTTCGCCCAACGGCGATAAAGTGACCGGGTCGACCGGCTGTGACATCAGCGCCTCTCCGCGCCGGAACAGTGCGCGGGTCGAGCCGTCTTGCATTTGCGTGATCTTCGTTGCCAATTCGCAGTCGCCGTACGAAGGGCCGGAAGGTGGCCCGGGCTCGTCGACGGAGCCCAAGCGAATTTGGGTCTGCGAACAGAAGAGAAAACGCTTCCCGTCGGGCAAGAAGCGGGGAAAGCTGGCGGAAACACCTTTTGCGCGATCGACGAAAATGATCGCCTTCGGCGTTTCACCAGCGTCGGGCGGAAAGAGTGTGATGCCGCCGGAAACTGCCAGGAGGATACCTCGGTGTGACCATCCGCCGAATGGTGCACCTCCCAGCTTCAGCGGCGCGATCTCGACCGGTTTTCCGCCGGTCGGCTGGATTTTCACCAGTTTGTCGATCAGCGCATACGCCAGCCACTTGCTGTCTGGCGACCACATGCAGTGCCCGGTTATCGAGGTACTTTCCGGTAATAGAACGAGTTCGCCTCGATCAAGATATTGGACTGCGCATCGGTATGTTCCCTGGTGAGAAATTCGAAACGCCACCATCGTTCCGTCGGGAGAGACTTCGGGATAGGAGAGGAGGTCGGTTGAATCCGGCGAGGCGATCTTGAATTGAATCCTCGCAGGCGGTGCGGGCTTTTTGCTCCAGCCCCAGTAACCGGCGCCGACGGTTGCCATCGCGAGGGCTGCCGCGGCGTACTTCCACTTTCCGTTCTTGACAGGCGTCGCGGCGGATTGCGCCGGCGGATCGCGCAGTTCCATGGCGATGTCGGCGGCCGACTGCCAACGCTCGTCCGGTTTCTTGCGCAGGCAGCGTTTGATGAGGCGATCAAGCCACGCGGGTTCGGTCGACGGCGGATCGTGCTCGAGGATCGCCGCCATAATCGCCACTTGCGACTGGCCGGAAAAGGCCCGCTTGCCGGTGACGAGTTCGTGTAGCACGCAGCCGAACGAGAAGATGTCGGAGCGGGCATCGGCTTCTTCGCCGTGGAGTTGCTCGGGCGACATGTAGCACAACGTCCCGAGGATCGTCCCTTCGTTCGTCAGCGGCTTGGTCAGTGTCGCGTCGGGGTCGCTGGAATTTTTGATCGGCGAGGACTTGGCGAGGCCGAAGTCGATGATCTTAACATTGCCCTGCGCGGTGAGCAGAATGTTGGCGGGCTTGAGGTCGCGGTGGGTGATGCCGCGGCGATGGGCTTCGGCGAGGGCGTCGCCAATCTGCGCGCCGATGCGCTGGACTTCGGCGATGGGCAGCGGCCCGGCGAGCGGCTTGCCTTCGACGTACTCCATGACGAGGTAATTCGGGCCGACGTCGTGAAGCGTGCAGATGTTGGGATGGTTCAGAGCCGCGACGGCGCGGGCTTCGCGTTCGAAGCGTTCGCTGAATTGCTGCTTGGAGACTTTGACGGCGACGGTGCGGTCGAGGCGGGTGTCGCGGGCGCGGTAGATGGCGGCTTCGATTAGGTATGGGCCGAGGCGCTCGCCGAGCATGCTTTATGAGAATACCTCAGCGGCCGAGTTCGCGGGCGGTTTCGATCCACTCCTCGATGACGATCTCTGCGTTGGCCAGTGCCTCTTGCCGTGTGGCGCCGTCCGCGGCGCAGCCGGGAAGTTCGGGCACTTCGGCGATGAAGGCGTCGTCCTCGCGACTCCAGTACAGGATGATTTGGTGTTTTGTCATTGTGCCAACGCGCCGCGCGGCTGGAGACTCAGAATTTCCGGCAGACCAGGGTGCGAAAAAATGTGGTGGCTGCCACGGACTCTTTCCGCAAAGCCGAGTTTGTGCAGGAGCGAACGGAGATCCGCGAAACGGATGTTCGCATCCGAGGCGCCGCGCAGGATGCGAAGGAGGATCGATTCGGGCACACCCGATTATGAGCACTTCTTTCGTGCGCGGAGAGGGAGGGAAAGCGGGGTCAGTCGAGCTTGAACACGAATAACCGCGAGGGATCGTCTTCGGGGAGGAGATACAGCATGTTTCCCTTGACGGCCATGCCTTCGTTGGTGAAGACGGTGCCGCGGTCGGTGACGCCGAGATCGATGCGGCGGCGGAGGTCGAGCGAGTTGGGATCGAGGAAGTCGACGGCGCCTTGTGTTTTCGATCGCAGACCCGCGGCGATGAGGCGGTT
>VFZQ01000898.1 GCA_016871135.1 Acidobacteriota bacterium
GGGGACAACTCCACTCGATTCTTTAATGCGCAAGCGCGCCCAAGCGAGTCACTCCCGCGGGCGAAATCGCAGTGCCGTACGCATAGACTCGCCGCAGCCCGGTAAGCGCCAGCAGTTCCGGCACAGCCGAGTCGTTGATCTTCGACGCGAGTCCCAATCGCAGTTCCCGCAGCGCCGGCATGCCGCGCAAGGTGCGGATTGACTCCGCCGTCACCGGTTGCCGCGAGAGATCCAGAAACTCCAACGCCGGGAGCGCACGCAGCGCCGCGAGATCGCGCAGATCGGTCCGTTCGGCCTCTGGATGACCGGGCTTGTCGATACCCCGATCGTTGATCGTCGCCGCGGCGAGCGACAAACGGCGCAGTCCTTTTAGTCCGGCGATACGTGTCAGATTTTGTTCATTCAATGCCAGCCCCCACAAGCCGCTGTCAACGCGCTGCGTGCCGCCCGCATCGAGGCTCGTTAACGCGGGCATCGACTTCAGTGCCGCCAAACAGGAGCCAGCCAGCCTGTTGCCGCCCAACGCCAAATGCTCCAACGCGCCGAGCTTCAGCAGTTCGTCGAAGCCTTCATCGTCCACCTGCGTAAAGGCGACATCGAGCCAGCGAAGGCCGGTCAACGCGCCGAGGTGTGCGAAGACCTTGCTCGTCACGCGTGTGCCGCGCAGGTTCAATTTTTCGAGCCGCTTCCAACCGCGCAGGTGCGCCAGTCCATCTTCGGTGATGTACTCGGCGTAGTAGAGATCGAGCTCGCGGACCTCCCGCAGCGCTCGCAGACGCTCTAGGCCGGTGTCGCCGATCTTCGTTTGGCCCAGGCGGAGCACGCGCAGTTTTGGCATCGCGGCGACCGTGTCCAGATCGGCGTCGGAGATCCAAGTCGAGGTGAAGTCGCCTTCGATAACGTTGCCCTCGGAGTCGCGCGTCAGTCGGGCTTGATCGAGCGAGAACAAGGGCAGTACCGCGAGTATGAGTAACGCTTTCAACTGCGCCTCCGATTGGGCAGGCTCGATGCCGCGTCCCAAACGATCTTGCAATGCGGAAGCGCCTTGGCGATCGCGTCGCGGCCCTTCGCCGTTACGTGTGTGTGATAGAGGTTTAGCAAACGCAGCTTGTCGAGTTTGATTAATTCCGGCACGGCCGCGTCGGTGATGTGGGTGCTGTCGAGGCTCAGCGCTTCGAGTGTCGGCAGCGCCGCCAAATGCACCATGGCGGCGTCTTCGATTTCACCGTAGTCGAGATTCAGCTTGCGGATCTGCTTCAGTCCCGCAAGCGACTTCAGGTCCGGTCCTGCGATGCGCGTGCGCGACAGGTCGAGTTCCTCTAGCCCAGCCATTTGCCCAAGCGCGCCCAACGCCTTTCCGGTGATGCGCGCATCGCGAAGGACAAGCGTCTTCAAGCCGGTCAAATGTGCGAGGCCGCCAACTCCGGCATCGGTGAGATCGGTCGCCGCGAGATTGAGCGACACAAGGCGCGTCAGTTTTTCAAGCGGCGCGCCGTCGCCGATGTCGGTCGACGCGAGCGACAAGACGCGCAGTTTCGGTAACTCCGAGAGCGCATCGACACCGTTGTTACCCACCGGCGCGCCGTGCAGGTCGATCTCTTCCGCGGCGGTTAACGCGCGCAGTCCGGGGCCTTCAACGTAGGTGTTCGCCAGCCGGACTTTGCGCAGTTTCGCGAATCCCGCGAGTCCCTCATCGCCGATCGACGTGCTTCCAGCGAGCAGAATTTCGATCGTGCGCGGCAGCAGCTTTGCGCCGGCGTCGCCGATTTCGGTGCCTTCGATGTTGATCTCGCGAAGGCCGCTAATTTCGCCGAGCCGCGCCAGATCGCCATCGGCCACCGCAGTCGATGCGAGCGATACCGCGCCGTTCTCGACGCGGCCGCCGATCTTGCGAATCCATTCCGCGGCACGCGTGTTGGCTGCGATCACGGGGCGGGGCCGCGGGCTTGCGTCCATGAGCAGAAACTTTGTGGATGGGTGCGATGCCCCCAGAGTAGCCGCGCCGCGCGCCGTCACGCGGGAGTAGCGCAAGTCGACGTAGCGAAGTTTCGTCAGTCCGCGCAAAGCGCCGAGGCCCGCGTTGGAGACGCGAGTGCGATAGAGGTTCAATTCTTCGAGGTTGGTCAGCGCGCTCAATTGCCGCAGCCCGGCATCGGAGACATCGGTACCCATCAGGTTGATGCGCTTTAGACTGCGCAAGCGCGCGACCTGCGCCAACGCCGCGTCGGTAATCGCCGTGCCATGCAAATCGAGGTCTTCGAGTTCGGTCATCGCGGCCAGTGCGCGTGCGCTGGAATCGGTGACAAGCGTGTCGCCGATCCACAACCGCTTCATCCGCGTCATTGA
>VFZQ01000899.1 GCA_016871135.1 Acidobacteriota bacterium
GCAGGTTCGTGGCACCTCCAACACGAACATGCGAAAAAACCGGAAAACCGGGGTCATTTTACCGGCTCACACCCTCCAACGGGCTCGATGCCGTCGCATACA
The DNA here is from genome assembly GCA_016871135.1 of Acidobacteriota bacterium. GTDB lineage: Bacteria > Acidobacteriota > Terriglobia > Bryobacterales > Bryobacteraceae. The sequence continues at coordinate 103 of VFZQ01000899.1, forward strand.
ATTTGCGAGGCATCCGCCCTGCCTCAAACGCCAACCGCCCCGCCGCCACCGCAAACTTCATCGCTTCCGCCATCTTCACCGCGTCGTCGGCCGACGCAATCGCCGTATTCATGAGGATCGCGTCAAAGCCCAACTCCATCGCGATCGTCGCGTCCGACGCCGTTCCCACGCCCGCATCCACAATCAGCGGAACGCTCGTAATCTTCTCCCGCAAGATCCTCAGATTGGTCGTGTTCTGAATCCCCAGACCGCTGCCGATCGGCGCCGCCAGCGGCATCACCGCCGCCGCGCCGGCATCGATCAGCTTCCTCGCGTTGATCAAATCGTCGGTCGTATACGGCAGCACGACAAAGCCCTCTTTCGCGAGCACGCGCGTCGCTTCGACAAGGCCCTCGTTATCCGGAAACAACGTGTCCGGGTCGCCGATTACTTCCAGCTTCACCCAGTTCGAAAGGCCGACCTCGCGCCCCAGCCGCGCCGTGCGAATCGCTTCATCGGCCGTATAACACGCCGCCGTATTCGGCAGCAGAAAGTACTTGTCTCGCGGAATGTGATCGAGCAGCGACTCGGTCTTCCCGCTCAAATCCACGCGCCGCACCGCGACCGTCACAACCTCCGCGCCCGACGCCGTATGACAACGCGCCATCTCCGCATTCGAGCGGTACTTCCCTGTTCCAACAAACAGCCGCGACGCGAAGGCGCGCCCGGCTATTGTGATTCCATCCTGCATGAGGCCATTATCTCACCCACTGCGATTTCAACTTCCGCATCCCGCGTAGCCACTTCTCATAATCGGCGGCCTTGAAGCGAAAGTACTCAAGCGCCTGCGGGTGCGGCAGAATTAGAAACCGTTCTTCCGCAATGCCGTTGAGAACCGCGTCGGCCACGGCGTCAGGTTCGATCACGCCATCAAGCAAGAACCCAGCTCCCTGTTCGACCGCCTCATCCAACAGCCCCGTCTTCACCCCCAGCGGGCACACGGCCGACACACGAATTCCCGCGTCGTAATGGGTTACATGCAGCCACTCCGCGAACGCCAGCGCCGCGTGTTTCGTCACCGCATACGGCGCCGATCCGATTTGCGTCAACAAGCCCGCCGCGGATACCACTTGCACGAAATACCCGCGCCCGCGCGCCAGCCAGCCGGGCAGCAGCCGCCTCGCCGCCCACACGTGCGACATCGTGTTGATCTTCCAAATTCTTTCCCAATCGTCGTTGGAAACTTCGGTTCCGCCGAAAATGCCAATCCCCGCATTCGAAACGAAAACGTCGATCTCCCCCGTCCCGTCGATCAGCGACACGATATCGCTCTCCACCGACACGTCGCAACGCACATCGCCGCCGTCAAGATCGGCGGTAATCACCTCGTGCCCATCAAGAAGAAACCGCGCCGCCAACGCCGCGCCAATCCCCCGCGCGCCGCCCGTAATGACTACTCGCACTTCTTCAATTCCCACTTCGCGATCGCGTCGCGATGTACTTCATCCGGCCCATCGGCCAAACGCAGCGTCCGCGCATTCGCCCAGTTCCACGCCATCGGAAAATCGTCGGAAACACCCGCGCCGCCGTGCGCCTGAATCGACCGGTCCAGCACGCGCAGCGCCACATTCGGCGCGATCACCTTGATCATCGCGATCTCCGTGCGCGCCTCTTTGTTGCCCACCGTGTCCATCATGAATGCGGCCTTCAACGTCAACAACCGCGCCTGTTCGATCTCAATCCGCGACGTCGCGATATCGGCCATGATCGTCCCCTGTTCGGCCAGCGGCTTGCCGAACGCCACGCGCTGCTTCACGCGCCGGCACATGCATTCGAGCGCACGCTCCGCCACGCCGATCAGCCGCATGCAGTGATGAATCCGCCCTGGTCCAAGCCGTCCTTGCGCGATCTCAAATCCGCGCCCTTCGCCCAGCAGCATGTTCGCCGCCGGCACGCGGACGTTCTCAAACACCACTTCGCCGTGCCCGTGCGGCGCATGATCGTACCCGAACACCGGCAGCGTGCGGACGATACGCACGCCCGGCGTATCCATCGGCACCAGGATCATCGACTGCTGCTTGTGCTTCGCCGCCGCCGGATCCGATTTCCCCATGAAGATCGAAATCTTACACCGGGGATCGCCCGCGCCCGACGTCCACCACTTGCGCCCGTTGATGACGTAGGAGTCTCCATCCCGCGTAATCGACGACGCAATATTCGTCGCATCCGACGACGCGACATCGGGCTCCGTCATCGCAAAG
>VFZQ01000900.1 GCA_016871135.1 Acidobacteriota bacterium
GGGGTGTGGGAAGTCCAGAGGGCACGCTGGTTTGGGGTGTCGTAACAGACCGTGAAGGAGTCGCGTTCGGCGAGGGTGGCGGGGCAGGTGGTGAGGATGGTGAGGAGGAAAAGTGTTGACACACTAAATATATCGGTTGTTTGAAACAAAACATTAGCAATAGTGGGTTAGGAAAAATCCGAGTGGTGCTTGCCGGAGGATTGGCGGGACGGGCGGGGGCATGATTTTCTACGGCCTCGCCTCCATCGACGCGCTGCATGGGCCGGCGCCTTCGGGCAGATACTACTCGTTTGAGATATCACCGACGGTGACGGGATCGACCTGTAGGTTGGTACTTACCGTTTCGAAGCGCGTCTCCGGAACGACCACGCAGATGGCGCAAGGACCGATCGCCCGCAAGACCTTGCATATTCCTGCCCAAGCCGATCAGTAAATCCTGAGCAAGCCGATCACAAAACAGGGCCGGCAGGAATCGGAGATTGGCATGACAGGAACGGAAAGAAAGCGGCGTCGGCCAGCCCACCGTTCGCGACTACATCACCCGGTTCCATGCCAGCGGCCTACTGGGGCCGCTGGCCGGTCCGCTCACCGACAGCGAACTGGAAGCCCGGCTGTTCCCACCCGCGCCGCCGACAGGCCAACGGACCGCGCTCGACTTCACCCACATCGATAACGAACTGAAGCGCCCACGCGTAACGCTGGACACGGTCTGGCGCGACTATCGCGACGCCAATCCCGAGGGCTATTCTCATAGCCGCTACTGCTATCTGTATAATCGTTGGAAAGCCTCGCAAGAACACGTCATGCGGCAGGAACACAAGGCCGGGGAAAAACTGTTCGTCGATTGGGCCGGTGCGGATCGTAATTGCCTGGCCGGAGATACTCATTCGCATCTTTCGCGACTTTTCAGGCTTTGCCTTCGGCCAGCCTCGCGTTAGACTTGTTGGCACCGCGGCCAATCGCCGGATCTAGGATCACCGATTGCACTCCCGGGCTCGCCGTCGGCGGCATTCGTGAGCGGCCGGACCTGGACCTGGAGGCCGGGCGGCGGGTGGTCCCCCGAAATCGAATTTGCATCCCGCCGGCGGGTTTGCTATCCTGACAAAAGCGTTTCCGAACGGAAGCGCGCACTGGGAGGCGTCTGCAGTATCAAGCGCCGTTAGGACCAACGAAAACATGGCAAGAAAACAAGGCAAGAAGTATCTCGCCGCGCTCAAGCTCGTCGAGAACAAACTTTATCATGTTGACGAGGCTATTACCCTCGTCAAGAAACTGAAATTCAGCAAGTTCGACGAAACCGTCGAAGTGCACATGCGCCTGGGCGTCGACCCCAAGCACGCCGACCAGATGGTCCGCGGCACGGTCGTTCTCCCCAACGGTCTCGGCAAGTCGAAGAAAGTCCTGGTCATCGCCTCGGGCGACAAGATCCAGGAAGCGCTCGATTGTGGCGCCGATTTCGCTGGCGGCGAAGACATGGTCACCAAGATCCAATCGGAAAACTGGCTCGACTACGACGCTGTGATCGCGACCCCCGACATGATGCGTTCGGTCGGTAAGCTCGGTAAAGTGCTTGGCCCGCGCGGTCTCATGCCGAACCCCAAGACCGGCACCGTCACCAACGACGTGAAGACGGCGATCAACGAAACGAAGGCCGGTAAGGTCGAGTTCCGCGTCGACAAAACGGGCGTCATTCACGCTCCTCTCGGCAAGGTCAGCTTCGGCGCCGACAAACTCGTCGAGAACGCCAACTCGCTGATCGGCGCGGTCCTCAAGGCGAAGCCTTCGGCCGCCAAAGGCAAGTATGTTCGCAGCTGCACGATCTGCGCGACCATGACCCCCGGCGTGCCGATCGATACCGCCGATATGAACCTGGTCAAAGTTGCCAGCTAATCCCGGAGAACCGCAATGAAGAAACGATCCGATAAAGAAAAAGATCTCGCGTTCCTGCGCGGTGAGTTTGAGAATGTGAACAACATCTTCCTCACCGGGTACGAAAAAATGACGGTGGCTCAAGACTTCCAGCTTCGCAAGACCATCTACGAAGCCGGCGGCGAGTACAAAGTCATCAAGAACAACTTGGCGCAGAAAGCCAGCGAAGGACTCTCCTCGGAGAATCTGTTCAGCCAACTGCGCGGCATGACTTCGATCGCCTACACCAAGGGCGATGTTGTCGCGCTCGCCAAGGCGCTATCCACTTACGCCAAAGCCAACCCTGTCTTTACGTTCAAGGCCGGGCTGGTCGAGGGCAACGTCATCGACGTCAAGTCGATCGGCGAACTGGCGACGATGCCTTCCAAGGAAGAGATCTACGCTAAGCTGCTGTACGTCATCAACGCTCCG
>VFZQ01000901.1 GCA_016871135.1 Acidobacteriota bacterium
AGGTCGCCCAACGTCTTACGTTCCGAGCGCAAGTGATCGGCAACCTGTTTCGCCGACAGCCCCGGCGGCAGCACCGTCACGGAATCGGTCGACGACGGCTGCAGGTGAAACCATCGCGGCTGGGCGATCTGCACGCCCGACCACGCGAAAATCGCCAGATACGCCAGGGCGAACACGCCCGACCAAAGATGCAAATCGCGAATCAGTTTCCACATTGCGTTAGTACCTCAGAACGATCCACAGCCACACCGTCGCACCACCGCCGATCAACAGAGCCGCGAACGCGCCCTTGTCCTTCCACCGCCCGTACAGCCATAACCACAGCGAGGTGAGGATCATCAGCACAAACGCCCAAATCGAAAACTCGATGTAAACGCCGAATGCCTTCACCCGCCAATCGTCCATGCGCACGCGCGACGTGTACTCATGGATGCGCGTTAGAAATGCCGCCATTGAAGTTCGCTGCTGGTCGATCTCCAACAGACCCGAGGCATCGTCGTAGGTCACCCGATGTAACCCATTCGGCCCGTTGAAATCGTACTGTGGCCGGCCGGAAGCGTCCTTGCGAATCCACGCCTTGATCAGCGGATGTTTCATCTCTAACCGCAGATGCTCGCGAATCGCCGCGCCCAGCGCCGCATCCTCCAGCCCCGCCGGCGCTCTAAACGCGGACGTGGAACGAACAATCGCCGGCCGTTCCCGCTCCACCGGCTTCGGCTCCAACGCCGCAATCACGCCGACGACGCCAAACAGCATCATCGCCGAAAACGTCAGCAAGCTCGCATAGATGTGCAGCTTCCGCGCCCACTTATCGGCAAACGCCACCAACTTTCTCATTGGGATAGTATATGGAGTTTCATGCTCAACCGCCGCACCTTCCTCTCCACCGCCCTCGCCGCAGCCCAACCCGCGCGCAAAAGACCCAACTTCCTCATCGTCCTCGCCGACGACATGGGCTTCTCCGACGCCGGTTGCTACGGCGGCGACATCGCCACGCCAACTCTCGACAGCCTAGCCGCCAACGGCCTCCGCTTCAGCCAGTTCTATTCGACCGCCCGCTGCGGCCCCTCGCGTAACTGCATCACCACGGGCTACTACGCCCAGCAAAACTGCGCCGACGTCATGACGCACGGCCGAATCCCGTCCTACACCAAGTTCGCGCCCGAACATTTGAAGCCGCTCGGCTACAAGTCTTATCACTCCGGTAAGTGGCACATCAAATTCAAGCCCGTTGCCGGCGCCGGTTTCGATCGTTCCTATGCCCTGCTCGATCAAGATCGCTTCTTCTGGCCGCGCCGCCATCTCCTCGATGACGTTGCCCTTCCCCAACCCAAGCCCACCGACGGCTTCTACGGCACCATCGCCATCGCCGACCACGCCGTCAAGTTCCTCGACGGCCATGACAAAAAAGACCCCTTCTACATGTACCTCGCCTTCACTGCGCCGCACTTCCCGCTGCACGCGCTGCAAGCCGACATCGACAAGTACAAGGACAAGTTCGCCGACGGCTGGGACGCCGCCCGCGAGCGCCGCTTCTCCCGCATGAAGAAGGCCGGCCTGGTCAACTGCACCATGGCGCCGCTCGAAGCCGAAATGCGCCCGGCGTGGAACACCGACTACAAACTACAGGCCGAGAAGTTCGGCCCCGGCGAAGTGTATAACGCCGTGCCGTGGTCGTCGCTCACCGACGAGCAGAAGAAGTTCCAGCGCATGAAAATGGCCATCCACGCGGCCATGATCACGCGCATGGACACCGAACTCGCGCGCGTCGTCAACAAGCTCAAACAAATGGACGCCTACCGCGACACCGTCATCATTTTCGTAAGCGATAACGGCGCCAGTTCCGAACAGCTCATTCGCAACGATGGCCACGATCCCGCCGCCGCGCCCGGCTCCGGCTACTCGCATCTCTGCCTCGGCCCCGGCTGGGCCAGTTCATCCAACGGCCCCTTCCGTCTGCACAAGAGCTGGGTGCATGAAGGCGGCATCTCGTCGCCCTGTATTGTGCATTGGCCCAACGGTATCAAGGACGCCGGCAAGATTCGCCACACACCCGGCCATTTGATCGACATCGTGCCGACCATGATCGATCTCGCCGGCGGCAAGCCCGCTATCGAAGGCGCGCCGCCCATGCCCGGCCGTTCCATCGCTCCCGCCTTCGCCAAGGATCAATCGATCGGCCACGACTTCCTCTACTTCAACCACTCCAACAATCGCGCGCTCCGGCAAGGCGATTACAAAATTGTCGCCGCCGGCAAGGACGGCCCCTGGGAGATGTACGACATGCGCCGCGACCGCTCCGAACAGCACAACATTATCAAGGATCAGCCCGCGCGCGCC
>VFZQ01000902.1 GCA_016871135.1 Acidobacteriota bacterium
GGTCGCGATCGTTACGGCGTCTATCGACTTGTTGTCGAAGACGCGGCGCATGTCGGATTCGATGATGGGCCGCTTTCCGGTGCGTTTGAAGACGTCCTGCGAGGCTGCCTCGGCGCGTGCGCCATCGACTTCGACCAGTGCGGCGATCTCCATGTTGCTGGCGGGGATGATCTCTTTAATGTGCGCCATGCCGCGTCCGCCGAGGCCGACGATGGCGACGCGGATCCGGTCGTTGGCTTGGCTCCAGGATTGAGCCGCCGTGGCGGCGGAGACGAGGAATTGGCGGCGATGCATGTACTAGCGATTGTAGTGCAAACGTCTGCATGCTTTTTGCGGTGTCCGCTGAGAATTTTCGCGGGCGCCGTCCACTATTCCTGTAGTGATGAAAGTTCTGTACGTTATGTTCGCGGCTCTGAGTCTCCCGTCGTACTCAGCGCCGATCACGTCGGCTAACGTGACCTTGCTGAGCGGTCCGCAGAACTTGACCGCTGGCGCGCTGACATCGAATTCGAACACGTTTCTGATTTTGGAGCGTACGCAATTTGTCCTGCCCGCGGCGGTGACACTGGACACGTTGACAATAGGAGTCACAAACAGCACGTTGTGGCCGGGAACCTCGACAACGCTCGCAGCCGGCACTGTGGTCGATGTCTGGCTATTCCATGTGCAGAGAAGCGGCTTTTCACTGAGTGGTTTGACGTCGACGATCGATTTTGGCGCGCCGGTGTTAGGCTATGCCGGCCGTAGCTTCTGCGGGCTGGGGGGCGCGTGTGTGGCGGGGACCGATGTGTTCGGGAATCCTGGAAGCAGCTACGCAACCAATGTATTGCGCGGTTTGGAACTGCTTCCGAACCGTGACTCGATTACGCAGGTAGCGCTCTCTTCGGTATCGATTACAGCGGTCACGAATACGTTCACTCTTGACGAGGTACGGATCTTCACGGAGTCGCAGCCGGAACCCGGAACGTGGGTGCTGACCGCTATTGCATTCGGGGTCATCGCCGCCGCGCGCCGCATTCGGTAGTATGTAGGGATGCGAATCCTTCTTGCGTTACTGGCGTTGTTGGCGCCGCTCGCCGCACAAGACTTTGTCGGGCTGTATTTGACGTGGTCGGCCGACCCGGCGACGACGATGACGGTGAATTGGGTGGACCTTCGCACGACAAGTTCGCTCGACGTGCACTACCGCCGGATTGGTAGTCAGGAATGGCAGCTCGCCAAGGGGACGAAATTTGCGATCTCAGATACGACGCTGCAAGGACGGCGCGTGCAACTGACGGCGCTCTCTCCCGACTCGAATTACGAGTTCATGATCGGCAAGAAGATTGAAAAGGCCGGCGAAGGTTGGCGGTTCCGAACGATGCCGCGCGATCTGAACCGCCCGGTTCATTTCGTCGCGGGCGGCGACATGATGCACACGCGCGCGCGCCTCGACAAGATGAACGCGGTCGTGGGATCGCTCGATCCGGACTTCGCGGTGCTTTCCGGAGACTTGGCATACGCGAACGGTGTGTCGTCGGCGCGGTGGGCGGATTGGTTGAAGTCGTGGATGCAGCACTCGGTGGGCGCAGATGGGCGCTTGATTCCGATGGTCGTTGGCATCGGCAATCATGAAGTGAGGGGCGGCTACAAGGGCAAGATTCCGGAGGACGCGCCGTTCTATTATTCGCTGTTCCAGACGCCGGGCGGGAAGTCGTATTTCGCAAACGACTTTGCCGACTATCTGTCGATATTGGCTCTCGACACCGATCACACCGAGCCGATCAAGGGCCCGCAGGCAGCGTGGTTGGAACAGGCGCTGGCCGCAAGGACGAACAAACAGTTTCAGTTTGTGACGTATCACTATCCGGCCTACGGTACGACGAAGGCGCCGAAGGAAGGCGGCGGGCCGCTCGATGCGGCGCGCTCGATCGAAATTCGCAAGGAGTGGATGCCGCACTGGGAGAAGTATGGCGTGACGGCGGTGCTCGAGCACGATCATCACAACTACAAGCGCACCCACCCGCTGCGGGGTCATAAGCGCGACGACGCGAACGGCATTCTGTACCTCGGCGACGGCGCGTACGCGGTGAACACGCGCACGGTTCCGTCGAAGGAGGAAGGCTGGTGGCTGGCGAAGGCCGAAGGGCGCAATCATGTGTGGAGCTTCCGCCTACGCGCCGACGGCACCGCGCTGATTCAGGCTGTTGACATTGAAGGCAAGGTCTTCGACAAAGTGGAATTGAAGACGCCGCGAACCAAGCCGGTTGGCGCGCCTAAGGTTGTGTCGTCAGGCGGAAACTGAGGTAGGCGAGGTAGAGAGTAAGCAGGAACGCGCCTTCGCCCCGCGTCACTTG
>VFZQ01000903.1 GCA_016871135.1 Acidobacteriota bacterium
CGACAAGCGAAGTCGCGTCCCCCGCGCTAACAACAGGTTTTCTGGGTCGCGCTCGAGTGCATCGGGCGTCACTCGCGAGTCTTGGCGATACGCGGCCGACGTAACGAGCAACCGCAAGAACGCCTTGAGGTCCCATTGAAGCCGCAACAATTCCGTTGCCAACCAATCGAGCAATTCGGGGTTTTCTGGGAGCGTTCCCTGTGAGCCAAAGTCTTCACTCGTCTCGACAATGCCGCGCCCAAATAAAGCCTCCCAGTAACGATTGGCGATCACGCGTGCAGTAAGCGGGTTGTCTGGATGAACGAGCCAGCGCGCTAGCGCTAGGCGATCGGGGGGACGCCGATCGGGACCGGCGTTGTTGGCAAGGACATCGAGCGAGACCGAAAAAATCGATTCAGGAAAGCCTGGCTCAACGACATCGCCTACTGCAAGAAAGTTGCCGCGGAATTGCAAGCGGGTCGTCCGCCGCTGGGATTCTTCCAACTCGGTCATGATCGGGACGGTCGTCATCGGCTTCATGTCGGCCAGTTCTTTTTGCAGCGATTCCCGCTCGGCGCGCGGTCCGGTCGCGCTAGGCGTCGTCGGCTCCCCTTCATTGGCTATGGGATTGGCTGCAGGGGGACTGACGGAGTTGGCTGTCGGCGGCGTAGGCGAGGCGGTTACTGCGCCGTTCGTGGCGCCGTCGGCTTGTATGCGCTCCTCGAGACGCGCTAGGGCGTCTTGGAGCTCAGTGCGCTTTTGTCGCTGTTCTTCGGACCAGAGCGGCAAAGTCGGTCGCTCGTCGGTGTGGTCGCCATCGGCAGAGTTGTTGAAGAGGGCGAAGACGCGGAAATAGTCTTCTTGGGAAATGGGATCGTATTTGTGTGCATGGCATTGCGCGCAGGCCATGGTCGTCCCCATCCACGCGGCAAATGTTGTGTTCACGCGGTCGACGACCGCGACATTGCGATACTCTTCGTCGTCGGTACCCCCTTCGCTGTTGGTTTGCGTATTCCGATGAAACGCGGTGGCGATCAACTGCTCTTCCGTAGGATCTGGGAGCAAGTCGCCGGCGATCTGCTCGATCGTAAATTGGTCGAACGGCTTGTTGGCGTTTAGCGAACGAATGATATAGTCGCGATACGCCCAGATCGTGCGCAGAGGATCTTCGGCATACCCCGCCGAGTCGGCGTAGCGGGCCAAGTCGAGCCACATCCGCCCCCAATGCTCGCCGTACGCGCTGCGCTGCAGCAATCGGTCGACTAACTGCTCGTAGGCGTCGGGCGACGCGTCGGAGACGTAGCGATCCACCTCGGCAACCGACGGCGGGAGGCCGGTCAAGTCGAGCGCGACGCGGCGAATCAGCGTGCGACGGTCGGCGGCTGGAGACGGCGTCACGCCTGCCGCTTCCATCCGCGCTAACAAGAAGCGATCGACGTCGTTCTTAGCCCATGCCGCATGCGCTGCGCTTTGTGGCGTCGAAGGTCGTTGCACGGGTACATAGGCCCAGTGTTCCGCATAGGCCGCCCCTTCAGAGATCCAGCGCGTTAGCAGCCCAATCTCGGTTGCCGTCAACCCTTCGCCGTGACCCGCCGGAGGCATGCGCCGGTCGAGGTCGGTCGCACCGACGCGCACGAGCAATTCGCTCTGGTCCGGCGCGCCGGGAACAATGGCACGAGCGCCTGATTCGGCCTCAGCGGTCGCCCCCCGACGCGTATCAATGCGCAGCCCCGCCTTGCGCTCGGCCGTATCCGGGCCATGGCAAATGAAGCAGCGATTGGAAAGCAAGGGCCGAATTTCGCGATTGTAGTCGACCGGCGTCTGCAATCCGTCCGAAAGTAGAGGAGTGACGTTCTCGGCGGCTTGCGTTACGAAACGAAGGTCGCCAAACAAAATCGCCCCACAAAAAAAAAGGAACGGTCTCCGAGCGAAAAATGCCAGAAAGCTCATCATAGGGCCGACCATTTTCTGTTCGCGGATGGCGATGGGACGCTGCCGCTTGGCCACGCTGGTAACCACGAACCAGCGTATCTTTAGTGTAGTTTTGCACGCTTCGAATGTCGATGGGGGCGGAGATGGCAAGTCGACCAGTGACGCGTGCATTCGCCGCGGCCCTCGATGTGGCAGAGAGAGAAACCGCCTTCGAAATGGCCGCATCGAACCTTCGATTTGGCCCAGGCGTGACGCGCGAACTTGGCATGGACTTGCGCGAAATGGGCCTGACGCGCGTGCTCGTTGTGACCGACCGCCGCCTGCGCGATCTCCCCCCCGTCCTTACGGTGCTGGAGTCCCTGCGAAGTCAGCACATCGATTTCGATCTGTTCGATCAAGTGGCCGTCGAGCCGACCGACCA
>VFZQ01000904.1 GCA_016871135.1 Acidobacteriota bacterium
ACGGCGGAGAATTGTACGATTTGAAGAACGACCCCGGCGAGATGACGAACCTCTACAAGGACGCCGCCCGTCAGCCGGTAGTGCGTGAGATGAAGGAGCGACTACTCGAATGGATGATCACGGCGGACGAGAACGATCAGATCGCACCGAAGTGGCTGCTGTAGAGCGCATAGGCGCCGGTCCGTTGTGCGCGAATCAATCAGCGCCGACGCGCCGCGAGCTAGCCGCGCTGGTGTTCGCGCAGCCACCGGCCCAGAGTCCGTTCTATTTCGACCTGCACATCGATACGCCGGCGCGCATCATTTCCGAAGAACTGAAGCTCGACGAGAGCCACCCCTACACCTGTGTTGACATTCCGAAGATGCGGCAGGGCGGACTGCACGCGGGCTTTTTCGCGATCCTCGCGTCGGCGCGGTCGATGACGCCGGCCGAAGCCTACAAGCGCGCCTTGCAAATCACGAAGACCGTGGCAGATGAGGTAAAGCGCCACCGGCGAGATCTCGTTTTGGCGACATCGACGAGAGAAGTTCTGAAAGCGAAGCGCGACGGCAAGATCGCGATTCTCCTGGCCATCGAAGGCGGCCACATGATCGATTCAAACCTCGATCATCTGCGGCACTTCTACAAACTCGGCGCGCGCTACATGGGCCTGACACACAGCGGCAACACACCGTGGGTCGGCGCGGCCGAGTATCTCGACGGGCCGAAAGGGCTCACCGATTTCGGCCGCGAAGTCGTGCGCGAGATGAACCGCCTCGGCATGATGATCGATCTCGCGCATGCGTCCGATCAGGCGTTCTACGATACGCTGGCCGTAACCAAGGCGCCGATCATCAACACGCATGCGGCCTGTCGCAAGCTGGCGAATCATCCGCGCAATTTGACCGACGATATGCTCAAGGCGCTCGCCAAGAACGGCGGTGTCTTGGGTGTGGCTTACTACACCGGAATGCTCGACGACGCGCACCGCGAGAAGTTCCGCGAAGTCGCCGAACTCGGCCGCAAGCGAGGCGAAATCGTGAAGCAGTTCGGCGCGGACAAGAAGCGCATGTCTGAAGAACTGTGGAAAGTTGGCCGGGAAGAGGTCAAGTCGATCGGCCAGCCGCCGTTGAGCCGTCTGGTCGATCACATCGAACACGCCGCGACCGTGGCCGGCATTGATCACGTCGGCCTCGGCTGCGACTTCGACAGTATCGGCCCGAAAACGCCCGCCAACCTGGATCACATCGGCCAGACGCCGAACCTGATCGCCGAGATGACCAAGCGCGGCTTCAAGCCAGCCGACATCGCAAAAATCATGGGCGGGAATGCGCTACGCGTGATGCAGCAAGCGGAGAAGCAAACCGGTTGACGCCGGTAAACGAAAAGCATAGTGTAGATGCACTCTCTTTTCGGTTGAGGTGCCTCCATGCTCCGAATCGCCATCGCCGTACTCCTGTCAATATCCGGTTACGCCCAGTCGACCGACGCGATCATCTCCGGCTCGGTGATCGATCCCAGCGGTGCGGGCATTGCGGGTAGCCGTGTCATCGCGCGCAACACGCAAACCGGCGTCGTCAGCGAGTCCGAAACCAACGCCGCCGGCGGCTACGTATTTCCGGCGCTGCAGCCGGGAACCTACCAGATCTCAGCAGACCACACGGGGTTTCGCAAATACGTGATCAACGAACTGGAAGTCGAAGTCGGCGCGAAACTGAGCTTAAATCTCTCGCTGGAGATCGGCGCCGCGGCCGAAGTGATCGAAGTCAGAGCCGAAGCGGTCCAACAGTTGGCGTATCTCAGCGCCTCGGTCGGCACCGTTATCTCCGGAAAGCGCGTGTTGGAACTGCCTCTCGCGGGCCGCAACGCGATGGACCTGCTGAAGACCCAGGCCGGCGTCACCGGCGCCAACGGCGGACAGAATTTTAACGGCGCCCGAGTCGGCAGCTTGAATATCTCCGTCGATGGCACCAACGCGCAAGACAACCTTCTTAACTCGCTGTTCCTGGCTACCGTCAGCAGTGGCATCAGCGTTGACCGCATTGAAGAGTTCCGAATCGTGACCTCGCCCGCCGACGCCGAACTTGGCCGAGGTTCCGGCCAGATTCAGGCGCTGACCCGGTCCGGCACCAACACCTTCCATGGCAGCCTCTTTGAAGAACACCGCGACCGCTCTCTCAACGCCAACAGTTTCTTCAACAATCAGCGCGGGCAGGGTCGAGACCGCCTCATCCGCAACTTCTTCGGCGGCCGCGTTGGCGGGCCAATCCGCAAGAACCGGACCTTTTTCAACTTTTTCTACGAACGCCGCTATGAGCGCTTTAGTCAGACGGTCACCAGCACCGTGCTGAC
>VFZQ01000905.1 GCA_016871135.1 Acidobacteriota bacterium
CTCCACCCGCGCCGCCCCCAAACCCTCGACGCGAACTTCTCCCGTACGTTTTGAACGGTCGGATGCAAAGTAAATCGGCGCGATCAGAGGCGGCAGCACGTTCGGACAAACGGCGGACATGATCTCGAAAAACGTGCCGCCGTTCTTGCCGCTCGCCATCGCAAGAAGCGCCTCGCGCTGCGCCTGCGACGCCGCCGCGTCGATCGCAAGCTGAATCGTACCGTTGCCTTCGTGCAGCGCGCCCGGCCACTTCGCGGCGGCGGAAAACGTCACGCCTCCGAGATCGACATCGCCGAAAAAGCCCTCGGTGATCCGGATGCCGACCATCGCTTCGCAAAATCCGTGCGTCGGCCGGGCGTTGAACTGGCATGGGCAGCCCCAATCGCAGTTGCACGTCGACAAGTTGTCGCCTTTGATCTTCCAGTTCACGGTAGCCATACCGCGAATCGTAGCACTTATGCCAGCACTTCGCGCACGACCTCGCCGTGAACATCGGTTAAGCGAAAATTCCGGCCGCTATAAAAGTACGTGAGCTTGGTGTGATCGAGTCCCATCAGGTGCAGCAGCGTCGCATTGAGATCGTGATTATGCACGCGTTTGTCCACCGCGCGATAACCAAACTCATCGGTCGCGCCATGAACGTATCCGCCGCGCACACCGCCGCCCGCGACAAGAATCGAATAGCCCGCCGAGTTATGATCGCGCCCGTTCTGCAACTTCACAAGCGATGAATTCTCCACCGCCGGCGTCCGTCCAAACTCGGTACCAAATACGACAAGCGTTTCGCTCAGCAATCCACGCGCCTCAAGATCCTCCACCAACGCGCCAACCGCCGGATCGGCCCGCCGCGCGTTGGCGCGATGCGCCTGAATGTCTTCGTGCGAATCCCACGGCTGGCTGTTGCCGTAATAAAGTTGCACCATCCGCACGCCTTTTTCCACCAGCCGCAGCGCCATCAAACAACTCCGCCCAAAATCGGAATCGCCGTACCGCTCTCGCGTCTTCTCCGATTCTTTAGCGATGTCGAAAACCTCGGGCACCTCGGTCTGCATTCGGAACGCCGTCTCCATCGATTGAATCGCGGCGTCCAAATCCGAATCGCCTTGCCGCGTTTCTCGATGCTTCTCATTCAACGCCCGCAGCAGATCCAACTGTTTCCGTTGCGCGGTCTCAGGCCTTCCATCGCGATCGAGAAACTGCACCGACTTGCGCGGATCCTTCTCCTGCGCCTTCACGAACGTCCCCTGATACACCGCCGGCAAAAACGCCGACTCCCACAGCGGCGGCCCCACAACCGGCGTACCGGGGCACAACACGATGTAGCCCGGCAGATTCCGATTCGCCGTGCCAAGGCCATAAGTCAGCCACGAGCCAAGCGACGGCCGCCCTGGTTGAATCGCCCCGCAGTTCATCATGAACAATGACGGCTCATGATTCGGCACATCGGTATGCATCGAACGAATCACCGTGAATTTATCGATGTTGCGCGCGATGTTCGGAAAGATCTCGCTGACCTCGATGCCGCTCTGTCCCGACTTCTTGAACTCGAACGGCGAACGCATCAGCGACCCCGTAATGCGTTCGGTCTTCGGCTGCTCGCCGGGCATCTTCTGTCCGTGATACTTCGTCAGCGAGGGCTTCGGATCGAACGTATCGACCTGCGACATCCCGCCGTTCATGATCATGTAGATGATCCGTTTGGCCTTCGGCGCGAAGTGCGGCGGCTTTGGCGCGAACGGATCTTCGGCATGCATCAAATCGGCCAGCGCCATCGCGCCGAAACCGCTGCCGACGCGGGCAAGAAGGGCTCTGCGATCAATCGACATAGAGAAACTCGTTGGTGGAAAGCAGCACCTGGACGTACTGCGGCAAAGTGGAATCGCGTAGGAAGCCGCGAGCGGTTGCGGCCTCTTCGGACGAAGGCGCGCGTTGAAACAGCCACTGATGCAGCAGCGCCACGCGCTCGTCGATAGAAGTCGCCGTGCACTCGGCGCGCTGCGCCAGCGCCTCGGATCGGAAGCGAAAGAATCGGCTGTTAAGGAAGAACAACTTCTGCAGCGGCACGTTCGTCACAGCACGTTTTTCAACGTGCACGGACGTGCTGGGAAAATCGAACAGCGCCAGCGTCTCGTTCTGTTGATACCGCCCGACACGCACGTAGACCGTTCGCCGCACGTTGGAATCCGACAACTCCGACGACTCACCGCCGACCTTCGAATCCAGTTCCCCGCTCACAGCCAACATCGCATCTCGGATCGATTCGGCGTCCAACCGCTTGCGATTCGCCCGCCAGAAAAGCCGATTCTCGGGATCGGAATTCGCTGCCGCC
>VFZQ01000906.1 GCA_016871135.1 Acidobacteriota bacterium
AGAACGGTTCGCCGCGCTAGGCTCTTGGCCAGCACAACTGGGTCCGCTATTCCTGAACTACTCTCCGCGATGTAATAGACCGGGTGTCCGTCGGCTCGCAACGCAGCAACGATGGGGCCATCGATGCTCTCGTCCGCCATCAAGTTCAAGACGCTGCCGGCTCCAATGTCGCGACAAATTGAGCGTGCACAACTTCAGCCGCGTACGCGATGGCCGCCAAGACCTCTTCACGCTTGATATGCCGATGCGCCTCAAGCAGTTGCTCGATCGGTTCGCCCGCCGCCAACTTCTCCAAAATCAACTCCACCGTAATCCGCGTCCCGCGAATCACCGGCTTCCCCAACATGACCTTCGGATCGGAAGTAATCAAATCGGAATTCGGCATCGCACACCTCACCCTTAGTCTAACGATAGAATGTAACAACGCCAATGCCCCTAGCCGCCGGCACCAAACTCGGACCGTACGAAGTCATCGCGCCACTCGGCGCGGGCGGAATGGGCGAAGTCTACAAAGCCCGCGACACCCGCCTCAACCGCGACGTTGCCCTGAAAATTCTGCCCGAAGCCTTCGCGCACGACAGCCAGCGCCGCAACCGTTTCGAAACCGAAGCCAAGGCCGTTGCCGCGCTGAACCATCCGAACATCGTCGCCGTGTTCGACATCGGCGAGAACTTCATGGTCTCCGAGTTGGTCGACGGCGAAACGCTGCGCGACGCGAAGCTGCAACAGCGCAAGGCGCTCGACATCGCCGCGCAGATCGCCGACGGCCTGGCCGCCGCGCACGCCAAGGGCATCACGCACCGCGACCTGAAGCCCGATAACGTCATGCTCACCCGAGACGGCCGCGCCAAGATCCTCGACTTCGGCCTCGCGCAACGCGCGCCCGGTTCCACCGACGCCACCCTCACCGCCGCCGGCACCGTGATGGGCACCGCCGGCTACATGTCGCCCGAGCAAGTGCGCGGCGAATCGGTCGACGCGCGCTCGGACATCTTCAGCTTCGGCGCGCTGGTCTACGAACTGCTTGCGGGCAAGCGCGCGTTCGACGGCCCGACCGCCGTTGAAGCCATGAACGCCGTGCTGAAGGACGACCCGCAGGATCTGCCCGACGCCGTGCCCGCCGGCGTGCGCGAACTCGTACGCGCTTGTTTGGAGAAGGACAAGGAGCAGCGCTTCCAGTCGGCGAAAGATTTGGCATTGGCGTTGCGGGCGTTGTCGAACCGCGGCGTGGCGACGGCTTCGGAACCGCTGCCGGTGCAAAAATCGGCGACCAAAAAAGCTCCGCTCTGGATCGCCGCGGCAACGCTCCTCATCGGCGCCGTTGGTGGCGCGAAGCTGGCTCTGACCATGAACGAAGGCGACGAGCAGACACGCGTCACGCCGCTTACGTTTGGCCTCGCATCGAAATGGCAACCGGCATTTTCACCCGACGGCCGATCCGTGGCGTACTTGCAGGACTACGATGGCCAGACCGAAATCGTCGTCAAATCGCCAGGTGTTCCACAGCCCGTAGTCTTGGCGCGCGGGAATGGGTTTCGCGGGCCTAGTTGGACCGCCGACGGCTCGCGAATTTGTTACGTAGCGCGAAGGGATTTATGGTGCGTCGGTTCGGCGGGCGGCACGCCGCAAAGGGCGATCGAGAATGTCACAACTGGCGACTTCGATCTCGAAGGCGGCGACGCCTACTTCATCCGCACCGAAGGCGGGAAATCGAAACTGTTTGTCAGTTCGCCGTTTGGTACGCCGCCGAAGCCGCTCGATCACGTCGTGGTCCCTGATGCGTCATTTATAGGCCGCGTCGCACCGAATCGTTCGGTGATTCTGCTCGCTGGGAATTCAGGCACCTGGCTGACACCGCTGGGTACTTCGACGGCCGCCAAACGGCTCAATGACAAGGCGCACGGTACTCGCTGGCTTCCCGATAGCCGGCATTACGTACGCGTGGGACGCGCGTCGGCTGGTGACCGATTCAACAAGTTGATCCTTGGAGACACACAAAGCGAAAGCCAGAAGCAGTTGCACGCCAGCGACGGCGTGATCGTCAGCTTTGATGTCAGCCAGGACGGGCGTCAGATCGCCTTCAGCCACGGTCGGCCGGAATGGAGCTTGGTTGAATATTCAACTGCGGGAAAGAAACTGCGTACTCTCGGTCCCGGCTGGCAAGGCAGATGGTCTCCTACCGGCGAACGCGCCGTATATCTCTCGATGGGGGCCGAACGGAAGACAATGACGATGGGGGCTGACGGTTCGACGCAGTCCATAGTCTCTACGGTGGCTGGGCTTGGTGCCCACTATTCGCCGGATGGCGCC
>VFZQ01000907.1 GCA_016871135.1 Acidobacteriota bacterium
AAACGAATCGCCTCCATCCTGCGCTTCTCGAGCGAATCGAAATCACGACGCACGCCTGCAGGGTTGCCCATATCCCAGTTTACACCGGACGCTTGAAAGTCGTCTCTATATTATGCGGGACTCAATAGTGGAGACACAAAATGGGACTACAAGAACGGCAAATGATCCGGACACTCACTGAAACCACGCTGCCGGAGCGTGAAAAAGAGATCGTCGAGATCTGCGGCTCTTCCGCCAAGTACGACGTTGCTTGGGACACGCTTTCAAGCGATGCCGCTGGCTTGAACTTCCTCGACAACGTTTCCTGCCACCGCCTCAATATGGCGCTGCGCACCATCGCCATGGACCCGCTCGGCAAGGACGCCCTGCGCGACGAATTGAAAGGCGTAAAGCTTGTCAACGTTGCGGCCCCCGCCGACAAGAAAATCGAATTTAAGGGTGGCGTTCTCGAAATGCACTGCGCCTATGCGCAGGGCCTCTCGGGCGCCTTCAGCGATGGCGAAATCTACCAGGTTTTGATGAAAGGACTATAAAACAATGAACAGACGAAATGTATTCTCCACTCTCACCGTCGGCTTTGCCGCCGCGGGCGCCGCTGCCGCGCAGGACGGCACCGGTAACGCAATGCGCGACATCCTGATGGCCAGCCAAAAGGAAAAGAAGGGCGTTACGCTATACGTCGCCGGACAGACCATCGCCATGGTCGTCACCTTGGTCGGCCTCGAGTTCGTCGAAGGCCGCAACCGCGAGATGTCGAAGATCGTCGTGAAGCTCACCTCGATCGACGCCGCCGGAATGGCGTAGACTCCACCCTTGACAAAGGGCGAATAAAAGGCGAACATTCATGGCATGTCCACGCAACTTGTGGGGATCGCCCGAATGGCTTCGGAGGGCGCCGTTCTCGAAGAGAAACGGCGCGTCGCCTATTTAGAGATCGAAGCGCGCAGTCTGATCGGAACGTGCGCGGGGCGCAGCCCGATGTTTGATTGGACCGTTAATCCCTACCGGGGTTGCGAGTTCGGTTGCCGCTACTGCTACGCGCGCTACACGCACGAGTTTATGGACCTTCCGGTCGAGGCGTTCGAGACGAAGATCTACGCCAAACGCTTCGACAAGGCGCTTTTTCGCCGCGAACTAGATCGCGTCAAACTCGGCGAGTCGATCGCCTTCGGTTCCGCGACCGACTGCTACCAACCCGCCGAGCGCCGCTTCAAAGTCACGCGCCAAATGCTCGAAGAAGTCGCGCGCTCCGCACGCGGCATTCGCGTTTTCTTGATCACGAAGTCCAACCTGATCGCCCGCGACGCCGCCCTGCTCGCCGCCATCAATCGCCAAAACGACGTGCGCGTGAACATGACGATCACGACGCTCGACACCGCTCTGGCCCGCAAACTGGAACCCTATGCCCCAAGACCCGACCTTCGGCTGGAAGCCGTAAAAGCATTGGCGGATGCGGGCATTGAAACCGGTATAGCGATCTCGCCAGTGATGCCGAGAATCACCGACAGCCTCGAAAACCTCGACGCGTTAGCCTCAGCCGCCTCACGCGCCGGCGCGAAATACCTCTGGGCGCAGCCGCTCTTCTTGAAAGAATGCGCGCAGAAAGTCTTCTTCCCGTGGCTCGCCCAAGAATTCCCCGCGCTCGAATCCAAGTACCGCGCCCAATTCCGCGACGCGGCCTATCTCAAAGGACCATACGTTGAATTCGTCAAGCACCGCGCCAACGCTGTCCGCGCCAAGTACGGCCTGGGCTCCCGAGGCAGCGAATATGTGCCGGCGCAGATGAGTCTATTTGCGTAACCGCCAGCGGTAGACTAAAAACGTGGCAGCAAACGACAAAGCATTGGCTCGCACCATCGAGCGTTTGCAGAACCCGAAACCCGGCGGCAAAGTGGAGGCAGCCTGTCAATTCGGCGTCGATGTTACGTTGCTGATCGAGCAGTTGAAGCTGTCGCCGGCCGAACGCGCCGATCGCATGCACAAACTGGCGATTGCCGCCGAGTCCGTGCGTGGCCGGGCCGCCAAGACTAGAGCATGAACTTCGAGCGTGCCATCCAGCAGCTTTGCGACGCCGGCGTGGAGTTTGTCGTAATAGGCGGCTGGGCTGCGATATTCCACGGCAGCGCGCACGTCACCAACGACCTGGACATCTGTTTCGAGCGAGACAAAGATAATCTACGCAAGCTAGTGTAGTGCGTCGTAAATGGTAACCATTATCGACACGCCGGCGCCCTTACGATGGAGGAGGCGTTCCGATGCGTGTTGCTCCACTGGTAAAGATCGACGATTCGCAAAGAGAGACCTTGACG
>VFZQ01000908.1 GCA_016871135.1 Acidobacteriota bacterium
CGAGCCGCGCTCGCCGATCTGCCAAAAAGAAGACGACTTGGTCGCTCGCGGCGGCATCGAAAACCGGAACGGCACGGTAACAGACTTTGCCCAAGGGGAGTTGGTCAGAAGCCTATCGACATGCCCGGGACTCCAGTCGGGAAAACTGGCCCGATCCCATCGTCGCGCCATCACCGGCATCGCCGCCGCAAGCAACCATCGTCGTGTCATCACGAACTACTCGATGCGGCCCGCGAAAGTGAGGTTCCGCGGGCAACACTTCTTAACACACTGTTTACTTTTGAACAGTTAGAACAGCAGGCGGAATCCACCGACGCCCCAGAACCCGGGCGTCCGAAATCCTTCGGCGTACCAGGTGTTATCGAGGACGTTCTCCAGCCGCGTGAATACACGCACCGTCACCCGGTCGCTCACCGGAATGTCGTGGTTCAGGTTCAGGTTCGCCGTCCGCGGGCCATCGAAATAAAACGGCCGGCTGCCCGATCCCGCAAACAGCGGCACCATTGTCTGGCTCGTGCCGACAAAGTCGAAGATCGCAACCGTCCTCTTTCCGATCTGCTGCGTCACCATCGCAGTGACGGTATGACGCGGAATGCGCGGAGTGCGAAGCGATCCGCCGATTACCGCCGACACCCGTTCCTGCGACCGCGCATGGGTGTATGCAAACTGGAAGCGCGTCGATCGCGTGATCGCCGCCTCAACCTGGGCCTCAACACCGCGAGCCAGCCCGCCGCCTGTGTTGCGATAGCCGCCGAAACGGCCGAACGGATCGGTCGCCGGGCGCACACTGATCGAGTCGTAGGCGATCACTTCGCGCAGGCCCGTGTAGAAGTAGGAAGCGCTCAATCGCACCCGGTTCGAAGCGACATATTGGTCGACGCCGCCGTCAATCGACAACGCGCGCTCGGGCCGCAAACGCGGATCGCCCAGAGGACTGAAGTTGCCGCCGAAGTACGTCGTGCCGAAGCGCTCGTACAGCGCCGGCGCGCGATAGCCGTTGCCGAAGTGCGAACGGAACTTTGTGCCGGACTTCGCGAGAAAGTACGACACGGCCGCGTCGCCCGTCAGCGCGTGCGGCGGAGCGGCCAGCGCGGCGCCAACATACCGGGGCGCACCGCCGGCGAAAGTAGGCAGCGAGATCTGGAACTTCTGCCAGCGGCCCGACAGCGTAATCTGCAACCGCTGCTGCAACAACCGGGTCTGATTCTGAGCGAACAGCGCCGAACTCTTCTGCGAAACAGCGGTAAACGCGCGCGGCGCGTTCGGGCCCCCGTCCACGCCGAGGTTCTCGAACCGCTCGCGCTCGAATTCGTAACCGGCCGTCAGCGATCCCGCTTCGACCCGCACGCCGAGCACATCGTTGTCACCGTCGAAGCGGTTGGAGTTCGCAAACCGTGGCTGAAATCCGGAACCG
This sequence comes from Acidobacteriota bacterium, assembly GCA_016871135.1. GTDB lineage: Bacteria > Acidobacteriota > Terriglobia > Bryobacterales > Bryobacteraceae. Next base: position 1,415 of record VFZQ01000908.1, read on the forward strand.
CCCGGACCGTTGCGATTATCGCGAGACGAACGCAGCACCTGCGCTGAGCCTTTCAACAAAACGCGCGGCGTAAAGCTGTGCATGTAGTTCGCGGCGACGGCGTTGAAGCGCCCAGCGCGGCGGCTGTCCGGATCGTTAATCGCGGGGACGAAGTTGCCGAATGCAACGGCCTTGATATCGCCCGAAGCGGGCAGCGGGCCTGTGGTCGAAACGAAACCGTTCAACCCGGTGAAGTTGTCGCTGCCGAACCAGCGCGCCGACAGTGCGCCATTCGAAGTAGGCCTCCACTGCGCCCAACCCTGCAAGCCGGTGTTGCGATATCGGTCATCGCCATCCACTCCGCGCGAAACGTTCCAGTGCGTCGCGCCGAACGTGTACAGCAACCGCTGATCGGCCGTCGCGCCGCTCGTTCGAAACAGCGCCCGCTTGGCCCCGAGCCCGCCCGCTTCCACCATCGCTTCGCCGTGGAAGCCGGAAGCCGTGGCATCGGTAACGAGGTTCACCACACCGCCGGTCGCATGCGTGCCGTACAGCGACGAGCCCGATCCTCGCAGCACTTCCACTCGGCCCGTGTTCATCTGCAACAGATCGCCGAGAAAGCCGGTGGCGTCGCCCTGCGGCGCAGCAGTATCACGGAAGCGTTGACCGTCGATCAACAACGATGTATCGAACGCGCGCAGCCCGCGAGCCAACACGCGGGTCAACGCGCCTGGCCCGCCGAGTTGAGTAACTCTTATACCGGGCGTCAGGCGCACGGCTTGCAACAGTGTGTGTTCGTTCCGATCACTCAACGTTGTCGAGTCGATCGTATCGGCGGCCTTGGCGATCTCATCGACCGATTGCGGCATGCCCGCGGCAGTGACGTTCAAGCGAGTGGCGACGGGTCGCAGCTTG
>VFZQ01000909.1 GCA_016871135.1 Acidobacteriota bacterium
CGTCCGCATTGATGGCACAACTTCCTACAATCCAAACCTGCCGCACATGACAGGTCTCAACCCGACGCTGGAGTCCATCGAAGTGGTCAACGCCGTCACGAATTCCTTCGATGCCGAGCAGGGCTTGGCGGGCGGCGTCGCCGTCAACCTGCAAATCAAATCAGGCACGAACGACCTGCATGGATCGGCCGCGTTGCATCACTTCAACCAGCATCTCGGCGCCTATTCGTACTTCAGCAACCGCACCGCCAAGCTGCCCAAGTACATCTACAACCAGGCGGGCGGCACGCTCGGCGGACCGATCGTCAAGAACAAGGCGTTCTTCTTCCTCAGTTACGAGCGCACGTCGGAACGGCAGAACGCGCAGGCGTTTCTCGACGTGCCCACGCCCGAAATGCGCGCGGGCGATCTTTCGCTTTCGCCCGTGCCAGTCTTCGATCCATTGACCGGCGCCGCCTACAATCCGGCCAACGCGAACGCCTTCGCCCGGGACCGTACGGCCTTTCCTGGCAATCGCATTCCGGCCTCCCGATTCTCCGGCCCGACGCGCAGGATGCTCAGTTTGCCGGATTGGCCGTTACCCAACGTCCCCGGCCAAGGCGCCCAGAACATCAACCTGAACTACCTGGCCAGTAGCAATTATGCGTACGGGCGCAACCAGATCGATGCAAAGACGAACTTCAACATCAACCAGCGGTGGACGGCCTTCGCCCGGCTCAGCTATCTGAACTACGGCACGGATAATCCGCCGCCGTTCGGCCAGCTGGTAGGACCCGCCGTCCACCCGACTGACTTCCGCGTCGGAAACGGCTACGGAAAGACCTACTCCGGAACAATTTCGTCGACGTATGTCGTGCGCCCATCGTTGATCTTCGACGGCTATTTCGGCGCGCAGCTGCTGAACACCAACGCGCTGTTCCCGAACCTCGACAAGAAGGTCGGCCGCGACGTGCTCGGCATTCCCGGCACCAATGGCGACGCCTTCATCGCGGGTGGACTCGGAGCGCTGCGCATCGACGGCTTCTCGCTCCTGGGCAACAACGAAGCTTCACCGTTCCTCGGGAACGACTACACGTATCAGTATGTCGGCAACGGCAATTGGATCAAAGGCACACACGATATCCGCTTCGGCGTGGATCTCTATCAAACCCAGTTGAACCACGGCGTCGCCAATGCAATTGGCGCCGTCGGCGGACCGGCCGGCAGCTTCAACTTCCGCAACGCCACAACAACATTGAACGGCGGGGCGGCTGGCAACGACTTCCATGCCTTCGGCTCCTTCCTACTCGGCCTGGCACGCGAAGCCGGACGTAACACGCTTTCCAAACCCGAGTATCAGGTGCGCGCCGCGTTCTCAAGTTTCTATATTCGCGATCGCTGGCAGGCGACACGCAATCTGACCGTTACCTACGGCACGCGTTGGGAGTATTTTCCCTACCCCGGACGGCCAGACCGCGGCTTGGAACGCTACGATTTCATCACGAACGAGGCCGTTCTGTGCGGGCTCGGCTCAGAGCCGCGAAACTGCGGCGTCAGCGAGAGCAAACGGCAGTTCGCTCCGCGCGTCGGTTTGGCCTGGCGGCTCGGTGGCAGTCTGGTGGTCCGCTCCGGCTACGGCATCTCATTCGATCCCTTTTCGTTGGGCCGGGACATGCGCGCGAACTATCCGGTGCAGTTCGCGCAGAACCTGGCCTTTGACACCGCTCGGTCATTTTCCACAACACTCGACAGGGGCTTGCCACCAATCGCGACCGTGCCGGAGCGCGAACGCGTGGCGTTGCCCCTGACCGCGTCGTTCCTGACCGTCGATCAGAATTTCAAACGGGGCTACATACAGTCGTGGAACCTCACCATCGAAAAACAGGCCGGCGATTGGCTGGCTTCGGCGGGTTATGTGGCCACACGGTCCGTGCGCAAGACAAGCTACCTGAACGCAAATTGGGCCGACCTCGGCGCCGGCAACGCCGGACAACAATTGGTGCAGCGTTTCCGGCGCAATGCGAACACAAATTTCGTCGGGCACATGCCGGCTTCGCTCTATGATTCGCTTCAGGTACGGATCCAGCGTCGCATGCGCAACGGCTACCAGCTGCAGCTTTCCTACACCTGGTCGCATGCGCTCGGCTACACCGGCGAGAACTCCACGGCTTCTCCACGCGTCTCCCATCCGGCCTTCTGGCGATTGAACTACGGCTCGCTGCCGCAGGACATCCGGCACAACGCGACGGTCTCAAGCGTCGTCGAACTGCCGTTCGGCAAAGGCAAGCGTTGGGCTTCCGGCCGCGCGGCCGACATCCTGCTCGGCGGC
>VFZQ01000910.1 GCA_016871135.1 Acidobacteriota bacterium
GCTGAAACAGACACTTACCCCCAACCTCACCTTCTCGCCAACTCGGACCAAGCGGTAACTCCTTTACCTTCAACTCCGCTCCCGCTCACTCCGCGCTAATTTGGACAGCCGTGATCGTGAACAGTAAGTACTTCATGAGGTCTCTCCCTATTGCCGGCCTCGTGGCCGGTCTAGAAGCTACCGTACTACTCTTTGCTGCCCGGACGCTAGTGCCGAATCCGTTTCGTCATCGGGATCGGGACGCACCGGGACCGCGACATGGCTGCGCGCGGCCCTTTTTTCCCTGCTGAATTTCTCGCGGATGAAGCGGAAACTCCAGAAATTGTTGCGACAGTATTCGCACCGGATCGGGGCGGCGCCGATGGCCAGCATCCAACGCGTGAGCGTGGATGGGTTGTAGTAATCCCGGCTCCAGCGGCTGAGGTCCATTCGGTGGCACGAAGGACACTTGGCATAGGCCAAAAACCGGAACATCGAAATGCTCGCGCGGAATCGGCAGTGACAATCCTCGCACCGGAACTTATAGATTCCAAACAGGTGCAGGATCCGGCCAAGAGTACGGCGACGGCGCGATAGACGCACTTCGTCGGAGCTGCACTTAGGACAATATAGGTTCACTGGTTACAGCCATCATACAACGAAACTTTGTCAGAATGTGCCCTTCGCGGCGCGTCGCTTAGGATAGACGGCGGCAAAATAATTGAGAGGTTTCCTCGGCCCGGCCCACTAACTACATAGGCCCTATTCGCGGGGCCATATTTCAAGGAACTTGCCGGGACATGGAATCCGCCCAACCAATCCGATTACTCATCGCAGAACCGCTTCCGCTCATGCGCGAAGCCCTCGCCGCATTGTGCGCATACCGTGGCGAGTTTGATGTCGTGGCCCTTTGCCCGGACGGCGCTTCCGCGTTGCGAACCGTGGTCGAAATCAATCCCGACGTCGCGCTGCTCGATGTCGACCTGCCCGAAGTGCACACACTCGAACTCCTCCGCCGCATCCGCGAATCCGGCGCCGACACCCGCATCGTCCTCATGTCGAACCGCTCGGACCGCAAAACAATCATCGAAGCCCTGCGCTGCGGTGCGCAGGGTTTCGTGCTCAAGACCGGATCGGGCCAGCAACTGTTCGACTCGCTGCGCCAGGTCCGCGACGGCGGCGTCTACATCTCTCCTTCGGTCGAACTCGAAAAAGTCTTCGGCCACCAGCGCGGCCGCCGCTCCGAAGAGGACCCGATCGAATCGCTCTCGGCTCGCGAGCACCAGGTCTTCACCATGCTCGTGGAAGGTCTTCGCGCCAAGGAGATCGCCGCCCGGCTCGCCGTCAGTCCCAAGACCGTCGATACCTACCGAGCCAGCATGATGCGCAAGCTGGACATCCACGACGTCGCGGGTTTGGTCAAGTTCGCCATCCACCGCAACCTCACCGCGATGCCCGTGCCCGAGGTCCCGCTCCAATCGCGCGCCGCCAACGGCGCGGAATAACTCTCTTGCGTCCGCCATCCGCAAGCGATACGATGCAGGCGTATGGATACGAAACTCTCCCGCCGCGCGGCCGTCGCCGCCGCGGCTTCCGCCGCTATCGCTAGCGGCGCGGTATCCAAGCCCGCCGCTCTCGGCGGCGCTCCGGTGCGCACCACGCCGTTTCCTACCTGGCCTGTCTGGGAAGCCACCGACGAAACCGAGTGGCTGCGCGTCCTTCGCAGCGGGAAGTGGTATCGCGGCTCGGGCAAGGCCGTCGATGCGTTCGAACAGAAATTCGCCGAAGCGATGGGCTCGCCGCACTGCCTCGCCGTCGCCAACGGAACCTCGGCCTTGATGGTCGCCCTCCACGGACTCGACGTGCAGCCGGGCGACGAAGTCCTCGTCCCGCCCTACACCTTCATCGCCACCATCAACGCTGTCCTTTCAAAAAGCGCCCTGCCTGTCTTCGTCGATACCGACGCCCGCACGTTTCAGATGGACACGTCGAAACTCGAATCGCGCGTCACCGATCGCACCGTCGCCGCCATCCCTGTCGATATGGCCGGCGCGCCGCCGGACCTCGACACCGCCGTGGCCGCCGGCAAGAAGCTCGGCATCAAAATCCTCGAAGACGCCGCGCAAGCCCACCTCGGCGAATGGCGCGGCCGCAAGCTCGGCACCATCACCGGTGCGGGCACGTTTAGCTTTCAGGCCTCCAAGAACTTGAATTCCGGCGAAGGCGGCGCTATCCTGTCGAGCGACGGTGCGTTCATCGAACGTTGTTACGCGTTCCACACCAACAGCAGCCCTCGCAGAGGCTCCACGCCCGCCCCGGCGCAAGGAG
>VFZQ01000911.1 GCA_016871135.1 Acidobacteriota bacterium
TCGTCACCGAACTCGTCGACGGGGCCTCGTTGCGCGCGCGCAAGCCCACGCAGCGCGAGGCGCTCGACTACGCTGCACAAATCGCCGACGGCCTCGCCGCCGCGCACGCCGCGGGCATTACGCACCGCGATCTGAAGCCGGACAACATCATGGTCACGCGCGATGGCCGCGTCAAGATCCTCGACTTCGGCCTCGCCCAACAACGCACCGCCGGCCCGGGCGATCAAACGCTAACCGCCGAAGGCCTCGTCATGGGCACCGTTTCGTACATGTCGCCGGAGCAGGCGCGCGCGACCTCCGCCGACGCGCGCAGCGACATCTTCGCCTTCGGCGCGACGCTTTACGAACTGCTCTGCGGCCGTCGCGCTTTCGAAGAGCAGACGGCCGTGCAGACGATGAGCGCCGTCATCGAAAAAGACCCCGCGCCGATGGGCGACGACGTGCCGTCGAGCGTGAAGGACATCGTCTTTCGCTGCCTCGAAAAGGAACCGTTGAGACGCTTTCAATCCGCCGCCGATCTCGCCTTCGCGCTGCGGCACAGCGGCTCCGTCGCAATTCCGAAAGCGCAAGCGAAATCGTTCCCGTGGCTGACGGCGGCGCTGGCCGCTGCGTTGGCGCTGGCGATCGCGTTCATCGTGCTGCGGCCTCGCGCCGTCAAGGTCTCGCTCGCGGATCTCCCGCGCATTCCCGTTCCCATCGAAGAGCCGCAGCCCGAAAACGGCCGCTTTTCTCCCGACGGCAAGAGCATCGTCTACTCCGCGCTGGTTGGCGACACGCGCCAGATCTTCCTCCGCCAGCTCGACTCCGCCGATTCGCAGCAGATCACGACGCGACCAGAGGGCGCTAGCTCGCCGCATTGGGCGGCTGATAGCGCTCAGGTCTACTACCGCTCCGGCGGACAGTGGTACGGGCAGGGGCTTTCGTCAGCTACGCCGAAAGGGGTAGGAGAATTTGGGTACAGCGAAATCGGAGTCACACCGGACGGTAAGGCCCTTATCGGACAGCGGCGCGATAACGCGGTAGTCAGCCTTGCCATTAGCCAACCTCCGGGCGCGGATCGCCGCGAAATCCGCGGGTCGCCGAAATGGAAAATGAGTGGCGTCGCATATAACATCTCTCGTGTTGACTTTACTCCGTCGGGAAGGCAATTGCTGTTTTCAGCGGGCCGTGTGATCCCAGGCGCAAAGATGTTTGTCGTTCCCTGGCCTGAGGGAAGCGGCGCAGCACGAGAAGTCAACCTCAACGAGGCGCAGGGAGAGGCCCACCCATACGGGTTCATCTGGCTTGGAGACAGCGGACGGGCAGTCGGAACGGTGGTACAGGGCGAAACGCGGCGAGGCCTGTCGATCATCGACACGCGGACCGGTGAGATGGAGACCCATCTCCTGAGTGACCAAGAAAAAACAGCAGCTTCCTTCGATGCGCGAAATGACCGGCTGCTGCTCGAGGAACGGCGGCAGAACTGGGGTGTCTGGACCTACGCGTTGGATTCGAAGCAAATCGAACGCGCTTTCGACACACAGATGAGCGAAACGACGCCGGCCTGGTCGCCGGACGGTTCCATTCTCGCCTTCTTCGCCGACTACGGAAACGGTCCGGAAGTGTGGCTGAAGAATATCGCGGCCGGCTGGCGGAAGGTCATTTTCAAGGCGTTTTCGGTCGGCGGTGCGAGTGCTCGTTTGCGATCCGTCGCGTTTTCACCGGATGGCGAACGACTGGCCATTTCGGTCGCGATGGACGAGTCGGACACCATCGGCTACCGAATATATCTCGTTTCTCCTAAGACTGGCCACGCGACTCAGCTGAAGGTAGGAGACGCCAGGCCGGCGCGCCAGTTCGAATGGTCGCCCGATGGAAAATCCATCGCCTTTCGTGACGTTAGCAGCAAAGGGCAGTTGGTCGTCGTCGATGTCGAATCGGGCAACGCAAACCATATCGCCGACAGCCCTCGAAGCGGCACGTCTTGGTCGCGTGATGGAAAGTGGATCGCTAATTTCGCGGCCGACGGAGTGTTCCTCGTTTCGCCCGACGGCAAGGACATCCGGCAAGTTTCCAAGCGAAATCTCTTGGTCGGCAGCGACGCACCCAATCACTGCTTCAGCGCCGACGGAAAGAGCCTTTACATCATTCGCAATCAGGGCGCATATAGCAAAATTGAGCGTCTCGACCTCGCCGCCGATAAACTCGAAAAACTCGCCGACCTCCCGGGCGCGGTTCCGCCTGGACACAACTACGGGATGCGCCTCCATCCCGACGGCAAGAGCCTGGGCTTCACCATGGGCGACAGTTCGACGTCGTACTGGATCA
>VFZQ01000912.1 GCA_016871135.1 Acidobacteriota bacterium
CCGAAACCCGCCGCAACGAAGTCCTCGCGTTCTTGAAGCAGGAAGGCGGCCTCAAAGATCTCTCCATCTCCCGCACGACGATCAAATGGGGCATCCCTGTGCCCGACGAGCCCGATCACGTTTTCTACGTCTGGTTCGACGCGCTGACCACCTACATGAGCGCCGTCGCCGGCACGAACCTCTGGCCCGCCGACTTGCACATGATCGGCAAAGAGATCACACGCTTCCACGCCATCTACTGGCCGGCGTTTCTCAAAGCCGCCGGTTGGCCGCTGCCCAAACGCATCTTCGCCCACGGCTGGCTGCTGTTTGACAACAACAAGATGTCGAAATCACGCGGCAACATCGTCCGGCCGGAACCGATCCGCCAGGCGATGGGCGCCGACGCGCTGCGTTATTACCTTCTTCGCGAAATCGTCTTCGGATCCGACGGCAATTTCGCCTACGATGCCATGGTCACGCGCTACAACGCCGACTTGGCCAACGGCCTCGGCAACCTCGCCAGCCGCACGCTCAGCATGATCCATCAGTACCGCAAGGGCGTTGTCGCGCTCGATGGCGAGGCATCGCCGCTTCCCGTCGCCGAGACGATCTCGGCCACCATCGATGGCTACGAACGGCTCGATTTCTCCCGCGCGCTCGAAGCGATCTGGAACCTGATCGGCGCGGCCGACAAGTACATCGTCGAACAGGCGCCTTGGAAGTTGGTGAAGGACCCGGCCCTCGCCGAACAACTCGACGCCGTGCTGCGCAATGTCTATAACGTCCTGCGCGTAGTGACCGTCCTCGCTGCGCCCGTTCTGCCCGATTCCTGCGTCCGGATCTGGAAGCTTCTCGGCATGACGACGCCGCTCGAAGACGAACGCATGGGCGCGCTCGAAGACGGCGGCGGCACGGGATCGCGTCAGGTCCCGCCCGTCGAGCCCGTGTTCCCACGCCTCGACATGAAGATCGTGATCGACCAATTGAACGACCTCGAATCGAAGGAAGCCGCGCGCCAGGCGGCTCTGCTCGGCAACGCGCCGGCGCAAGCGCCCCCCGACGGCGCTCCCATTCCGCTCAGCCCCGAGATCACTATCGACGATTTCGTCAAAGTCGACCTCCGTGTCGGCGAAGTGAAATTCGCCGAGCGCGTCAAAGGCGCCGACAAACTCCTGCACCTGAAAGTCGACATCGGCGAACCGGAAGTGAGGACCATCGTCGCCGGCATCGCCGCGGCCTATGAGCCGGAAAAGTTGATCGGCCGCAAGGTCGTTATCGTGGCCAATCTTGCTCCTCGCAAGCTGCGCGGTCTTGCGAGCCAGGGCATGATCGTCGCGGCATCGCTCGAAGGTGGCGCGCCGCGCCTGGCGTCATTCCTCGAAGACGTGCCGATCGGCGCGCGCCTCAAATAATGCTCGTCGATTCCCACTGCCATCTCGACGGCCACAAGTTCGACGCCGACCGCGACGAAGTGATCCAGCGTGCCATCGACGCCGGCGTGACGCGCATGTTGACCATCGGTACCGGCGACGGCCCTCCCGATCTCGATGTCGCCATCCGCCTCGCCGAAAAGTACCCATGCATCTGGGCCACGGCCGGCGTGCACCCGCACGACGCGGAGAAATGGACCGGTGACTGCGCGCCAATTCTCCGCGATCGAATGAAGCACCCGCGTGTAGTCGCGCTCGGTGAAATCGGCCTCGACTATCACTACGACTTCAGCCCGCGCGATCAACAGCGCCGCGTGTTTATCGAGCAACTCCAAATCGCCCGAGAAGCCAGCAAGCCCATCGTCATCCACACCAGAGAAGCGTGGGACGATACTTTTGCAATTCTAAAGGAGCACTGGCAAGGCCCAGGCGTAATGCACTGTTTCAGCGGCGGACCCGCCGAAGCCGAGCAAAGTCTCGCGATCGGTTTCACGATCAGCTACAGCGGCATCGTGACCTATCCGAAAGCGCCCGAAATCCGCGAGGCTGCGCTGCTGACGCCGCTCGACCGCATGCTCGTTGAAACCGACGCGCCCTATCTCGCGCCGGTGCCGCACCGGGGCAAGCGCAACGAACCGGCTTACGTGGCAAGGACGGCGGCGTACATGGCCGAGTTGCTTCGCGTGCCGTACGAACAGCTCTGCAACCAAACATCGAAGAATTTCGATGCGCTCTTCCGCGCCGCTGTGGTATCTTGAAATTTGGCCGCAGTTGGTGACGGCCGCCCGCGTGGGCGCGTAGCTCAATTGGCAGAGCAACTGACTCTTAATCAGTAGGTTGAAGGTTCGATTCCTTCCGCGCTCACCACTCAAATCAACGACTTAGGCGAAGT
>VFZQ01000913.1 GCA_016871135.1 Acidobacteriota bacterium
CTTTCGTGTGCTTGGCGGCTCACGTTTGGAGTTTCTCTGATGGACTCCCGGAAATGTCAAACTGCTACTGCCACCCCGGCACAGCCGGGGGGCCTCTTACGTTAGGCTAGGCGCACGCTGATTTCGCGCCGCCGCGACGTCGCCCTCGCTATCAACAGATTCGCAACGTTTACGCATGCGATGAGAAGCAGCAGGCACACCGCGCCGGACAATACGCCGAGGCTATCGCGGACCGCGGGCTCGATCAACCATTCACGGCTGCCCATGACGCGCACGCGCCACCCTTCGTTTGCGCGAGGAAACTCGCGTTCCAATCCTTGAGCGATTTGATACAACTCTTGCTCGGCGATCTCTTTCGATACACCTGCCTTCAATCTGCCAATAACCGTCAACCGCCGATCGCCTCGACCACGCTGACTTTCGTCGAGCGCAATCGGCACAAACACATCGACGCCGCGCCGAAACGCCAGTTCGGACGGCGCCACCCCGGTGACTGTCCAACTCTGACCGTTCAACGGAATAGAGGCGCCGATCACTCGATAGTCCCCGCCAAAACGCCGCCGCCAAAACTCTTCGCCGAGTATCACGACTCGATGTTTCCCCGGCTCGTGATCGGCCGCTTCGAAAACGCGGCCGGCCAGAAGGCGTTGTCCGGCGACGCTCCAGAAGGGGCCAAGCACCGTTAGCCCGCGCGCGCGTTCCGGATTCTGGCCGTCGCTCAGAGTGAAGTCCTCGCTCGTGAACGCCGCCATCGTCTCGAACTTCGTCGCGCGCTCGCGCCATGCTTGAAAATTCGGCGTCGAACTCGCGAAGCCGGAGATGTTGCGCGCTGAATTGGTGTCGAGGATTCGCACCACCCGGTCCGGATCGGCGAACGGTAGCGGCCGGATGAGCACCGCATACAGCAGCGAGTACATTGCCGTCGCCGAGCCGATGCCGAGCGCAAGCGTGGCAACCGCCGTGAGCGAAAAACTCTTCTCTTTGCGCAATGTCCGAACGCCATAGCGAACATCCTGCCACAACATCTCCGCATGCACACCAGCCGCGTTCACGATCACGTCGCCGATAGCCCCTGCTGCCAGCCAAGGCCCCGCCTCATCGCGCCAGCGATCGCGAAACGCAAGCTGCATTTCCTTGCCGTACTCATCGCGAAACGCCTGTGGATACAGGTGCAAAAGCATTTGGTAGAAGCGCAACATGGTCACCCCCGAGGCCCCAGCCCAGCCGCCTTCGCGAGCTTCAACATCCGTTGCAGCCGCGACGCCTCTTCCGCCACCTCGCGCCGCCCGGCCGCGGTCAAGCAATAGTAACGGCGCCGCTCGTCATCGGCGTCGGGCCGGTCGTCGAGTTCGATGATCAGCCCCTGTTCAAGCAGCCTCCGAATGGTCGTGTACAACGTGCCCGCGTTTAATCGAACGTTGCCATCGGTGCGATCGGCGACATCCTGCATGATCGCGTACCCGTGTTTATCGGAATCGCCCAGGGCGACAAGAATGTGAAACGCGGCTTCCTGTAGCGGCATGCCCAACTATATCTGATCCAGATATATCTATGCAAGAGATATTTTTCGCCATGCTAAACTCTTTTCGAAAGGAGACACCCGCCATTGCTTAATCGCATAACGCCATCGACGCCGCTTGCGGGCGCCTTCCTTTCCTCGCAGTCCCGCTAACCCCGCGTATTTACTGCCAACCGTCACGGTCTCGCGCCTCGCGCGAGTCTTCCGCAACCCCGTAGACACAAACGTGAAACACGCATCGTCCTTCGGCGAGGCGCTTCTGCGCCTGCCGTCACTCTCTCGCCATCGAGCCCGCAAATTGCGCCGCGCGCTCGACAACCTGCGCGGACCCAACGCCGCGCGGTGGCAGCAATTTCTCGAACAATCGCCCCTTACCCATTGGCAAGCGCTCGCCGAATGGATCGCGCGCGACCGCGCCCGCACGCCACTCACGCCGGCGCTGAGCGAATCCGTCAACTTCGCCATGCAAATCGGCAGTACCGAATTCTTGACCCGGAGCATCGAGATCGTCGCCGACCGTCTTAAGCGCGGTGTCGCGCTCACGCTTGTGCGCACTTGGATCGAACTGGAAGGCGGCCTCGGCCTCCACGCATACCTTTCGAAAAAGCCCGCCTGCCGCGAATTCCCTCTCGACCGCGTTCTCCGCTTCGCCGACAGCGATACCATCGCGGTCGACGCTTGGCGCCTCGCAATGAAATGGCCGGGAGCGATCGCCTTCTTTAACGACTCGCGCCTCGACCACCTTTTCCCCGGATGCAAAAGAGGCGTTGTTTGAACTCGCGAC
>VFZQ01000914.1 GCA_016871135.1 Acidobacteriota bacterium
CGAGGGGCCGATGTGGCGGTCGTCATCGTTCAACCGTCGCCGGACACACCCGTTCGCTACAAGGGTGTGACCTGGGTTCGGCCTGGCCCAAGCCGAGGTATCGCTTCGTCGGCCGACGAAGCGGTCCTGAGCGAAAAGCGCCGCTCACTGGACTTGCCGTTTGACTTACGGGCGGTGCCACAGGCGACCATACGCGACTTAAATCTCACGTTTTTCCAATCGGAATACCTGCCTTCGACTGTCGCGCCCGAGGTATTGGAGGCCAATGGCCGGACAATCGAAGAGCAACTCGCGTCTACCCGATTCGTCGCACGCGCCGGCGAACCGCATCCGACCGTTTTCGGCCTGCTGGTCGGGGGAATCGATCCCCGGCACTTCATTCCAAGCTGTTACGTTCAGTTTGTGCGTTTGGCGGGGGAGGAGTTGGTCGACCACAAAATCTTGGATCAGGCCGAGATGAGCGGCCCGATCCCGCAGATGATCCGCGAGGTGGAAGCCAAGCTGAGCGCTCTCATTGCTACCCCGCTCGTCATTGGACAAGGACCGAGGGACCGCCGCAGCCCGGATTATCCGTTCTCCGCCATCCAACAGATTTTCAGAAACGCCGTCATGCATCGCACATGGGAAGCGACGCACGCACCCATCCGCGTGACATGGTTCAGCGATCGCATCGAGATTCAAAATCCCGGCGGGCCATTCGGCCGCGTGAACTCGCGAAATTTCGGCGAACCGGGAGTTACCGACTATCGAAACCCGCATGTGGCCGAGGGAATGAAAAACCTTGGATTCGTGCAGCGATTCGGCTTTGGCATTCAAGGCGCGCAACGGGACATGAAAGACAACGGCAACCCGCGGATCGACTTTAGAGTTGAACCGACGCATGTTCTCGCGATCCTGAGGAGGCCGTCGTGAGCGCGCCCGTTGTTGCCTTCTTCAACAACAAGGGCGGAGTCGGCAAGACAACACTCGTCTATCACCTTTTCTGGATGATGGCCGATCTCGGCAAGCGCGTGCTAGCCGTCGATCTGGATCCTCAGGCAAACCTCACTGAAGCGCTTCTGCCGGAGGAAGAACTCGCACCCTTATTTTTCTCAACCGGCAGCGTCAACCATTCCATCTACACCAGCGTCAATCCCGTCTTCGACGGCGACAGTCCTACGCCAATCGCAAAACCGTTCGAACTCTCGCCCGGCGCGTTTTTGATTCCGGGCGACCTGCGGCTCTCCGCGTTCGAGGATCGCTTGGCGTCGGAGTGGTCGAACTGCCTCGGCCCGGAGCCGAAACTCGCGATGCGGATTGAATCGGTCTTTCACCGCCTCATTCAGGATGCAGCGGCCGCCGTCGAAGCGGATATCGTGCTCGTCGACGTCGGCCCGAGCCTCGGAGCGATCAACCGGGCCGTTCTCATTGCGTGCGACTTCATCGTAACGCCGCTGGCCGCCGACTTGTTCTCCCTGCAGGCGCTCGAAAATGTCGGGCCACGCCTGCGGCAGTGGCGAGAAGAGTGGGAGCAGCGGTTGCACAGCAAGTCGCGGCCAGACATGGACCTGCCGGCCGCGAGGATGCAGCCCCTTGGCTATGTGCTGATTCAGCATGCGGTCAGGTTGGACCGTCCAACTATTGCCTACCAGCGGTGGGTCGATCGAATTCCCGAGGACTATCAACGGCATCTCCTCGCGAAGACGTTTGACGAGGCCGACAACCACTGCCTCGCGCAACTACGCCACTATCGCAGCCTAATGCCGATGGCGCACGAGGCGAGAAAACCCATCTTTCACCTCAAGCCCGCCGACGGGGCGATCGGCGCGCACTATCAGGCCGTGCAGGCGGCGCGGAAGGATTTCAGAAGTCTGGCCGAAGTCATTTTCGACCGGATCGGCGGTTAGGCGAAACGATCGAAGAACGCTCTGTCGATTTCAAAGGTTGTACGCGGCTTCAACCCAAGCTCCAGCTTCTCCAGCAGACCGACAAGTTTTTCGCCGTCGAGCAACTCGATGGGATGTGCGCCATCCCGCGACGCCTCGCGGCGCGCCTCGGCCGTGAAAGTTCCCGTTGTGAGGATGATCCCTTTATCGGCTCTACCCGCCATGGCACCTCGAAAGTCCCGAACCTGGGCCGGAGAAACGGAGCCCTTATATCGCTTGCACTGAAACAATACGCGGAACGAAACAAGCGGATTCATTTGGAGAGTTCCATGCCCATCAATTCCCTGATCACCGCTGCGGCCGGTCACAAACACCTCGCTAAATCCGGCCTCTCGAAGAATCGCTTGACAGAGACGTTCGAAGCCGTCGGCCGAC
>VFZQ01000915.1 GCA_016871135.1 Acidobacteriota bacterium
CGGCATCTGCGTGCCCGGAATTCCCTTCGTCATATTGCGGACAAGATCGTCGGCCGTTCCGCCGAACTTCCAATCGCCCGTCGTCAGATCCGGCCCGCGCCCGCCCTTCGCCGTGTCACCGTGACACGCCGAACAGTTGCTCACAAACAGTTGCCGCCCGTTTTGCGCCAGCGCCGGGACCATCGCCAAACAAAAGATCGCAAATCTCATGCACGTCTATGACATCACAAATCGAGCACCGCGATTTCATCGCCCTTCCGGATCACTCCCTCGACCAACACCGCGCAATACACACCCGCGCAGCCCTCATGATCGCGCGCGACCGTCTTCATGATCTCGGGATCGGCGGTGCCGGTGTCCGGATCGAGCGTGATCATCTTGCAACGCATATCGCGTTTGAGAATCATGAGCTCGACACTCGCGCCAATTCGCACCCGTTTCCCAAGCAACTCATATTCGCTCGAAGTAAGCGTGGCATAGACGTTGGCGCGAAAGCGCCGGTGGTCGAGCCCGCTGCGGATACTTGCAATCGTGGCGTGCGAAATCAACGACACCGGTCGGCAATCGGTCAGCGCGCGATCCGAACGCATCAGGTCCAACTCGTGCCGCTCGTTGATCTGTGTCCGAATCTTCCCGATCAGCGCCGGATCGTCCACGGGATACCGCTCGCCATCCGGCGTCTCCACGTCCACCGAACAATTAACGGCGCTCGCCGACAACTTCGTCAAGCCGGGCGCCAGCGCCTCGGCCTCGGCCATGTTGATCGGAAACCGCATCGCCGCGGCATCGCGATAAACAGCCCGGTACGCGAGCATCCCCGGAAACTCCCGGCCGGTGAAATAGGGAAACCCGGCGGGTGCCGCGGCGCTGCGGAACGAATAAATCCGGTCCCCGTGCACGCCCGCGAATCCAACGAACGCCTCCGCGAGCTCCTCGCCCCGCATGCTCTTCACCGGATAACGCCAAAGACTCTCAACCGCGCCAATAGTCCGCATGCGGACTATGATAGAGGAACGCCGTGGTACAAATCTTCGAATCCTCGGACCCCATCGCGCTCGCCTTCGCCAAAGGCGCGCTCGACGACGCAGGCATCGACTACGTCGCGCGCAACGAAATCACACAACTCATGAACGACATCGGTCCGATGTTGAACAAGCCGATCTCTCTCAATGTCGAAGACGAAGATGCCAACCGCGCCCGCGCGGCCATCGACGCCGCTCTCGAAGAAGCGGAGCTCCCCGACGAATAGAACTCGGTGAGCACGCAAGCAGGCCGCCGCTTGCAGTCGGCCCAACTGATCTCAATTCGCCGTCCATTGCCGAACGCAATCGCGAACGGCTCAAGCAGTTCAATAGCCAGTCCGATAACTGCCTTTGCACGATTCCCTATCGGGCACGAGGCACTCTACGCCAGCACATCCTTAATCACATGCCCGTGCACATCGGTCAGCCGTCGTTGCAGTCCGTTGTGATACCAGGACAGCTGCGTGTGATCAATGCCCAACAGGTGCAACATCGTGGCATGAAAGTCGTACAACGTCACGGGGTTCTCGGCGGCTTTGTAACCCAGTTCATCGGTGCGGCCGTAAGAGAATCCCTTCTTCAATCCCGGTCCGGCCATGAATGACGTGAAGCCTTCCGGGTTGTGATCGCGGCCGCCTTCGCCGATGCCTTCGCTGATCGGCAAGCGTCCGAACTCGGTGGTCCACAGCACGAGCGTGTCTTCCAAAAGTCCGCGCTGTTTGAGATCCTTCAACAACGCAGCGGTCGGTTTGTCCATGACGGCCGCGCAGCGCGAGTGATTGGCGCGCAGATCTTCGTGACCATCCCAATTGATGCGCGGCGCACCGAAGTGGCCGCCGTTGAACATCTGAATACACCGCACGCCGCGTTCGACCAACCGGCGCGCCAGCAGGCAGTTGTATCCGTAGGCGCGGGTGACCGGATCGTCAAGCCCGTACATCGCCTTGGTCGCTTCGGACTCCTTTGATACGTCGGTGACATCGGGCGCGCTGAGTTGCATCTTCGCGGCCATCTCGTACGCGCGGATGCGGCCCGCCAGTGCGTCTTCGCCGGCGTTGGCGCCGAGGTGCTCTTCGTTCAACTTCGAAAGCAAGTCGTACGACGCGGCTTGGACATGATCGGACACAGGCGCGCGGAGATCGGCGATGGGATTCTTCTCGTCGCCGAAGATCACGCCTTGATGTTCGGCGGGCAGGAATCCGTTGCCCCAATTGGCGACGCCGCAGGGCGGAAGGCCGCGCGGATCGGGCAACACGACAAACGACGGCAGATTCTT
>VFZQ01000916.1 GCA_016871135.1 Acidobacteriota bacterium
TCAAAGCATGACCGTATCCCGCGAAGCTCTGCTTACGCATTTCGACTACACGCTCTGGGCGTCGTCGAAGCTGCTCGACGCCTGCTCGCGCCTCACGCCCGAAGAACTGACGCGCGACATGAACGTCTCGCACACCTCGGTGTTGAAGACGATGCAGCATATCTACTACGCCGATCGCGTCTGGCTCTCTCGCCTGGAGGGACGAACCCAGGCGTTCATGGACCCCGAGCCCGGCCCCTCCATCGATGACCTGAAGACCGTCTGGCCCGACGTCATCAAAGCCCTGCGCGAATTCGTCGAACGCGCGCCCGCCGAGCTCTTCGAAACCGATCTCTCCTTCCGCCGCCTGAACGGCGACGCGCAAAACGTCACGCACTGGAAAGTGCTCTTCCACATTGTCAATCACGCCACGCTGCACCGCGGCCAGGTGATGGCGATGCTCCGCCAACTCGGCCACGTGCCCCCTGGAACCGACTATCTCTTCTTCCACCTCAACTTATGACACGCCGGACTTTTGTCGCTCTCTCGGCCAGCGCGTTCGCGCAGCCTTCCAACCGCATCAACGTCGGCTTCATCGGAACCGGCGGCATGGGCATGAACCGCCTCCGCGGATTTTTGCGCCACGCCGACGCCAACCCGGTCGCCATCTGCGATCTCGATTCGACGCACATCGATCAGGCCGTCGAATACTGCAAGACCACGCGCAACCTGACGCCCGAGCGCTTCGGCGACTATCGCAAGCTGCTCGCGATGAAAGACCTCGACGCCGTCTGTATCGCCACGCCCGATCATTGGCACGCGCTCCCCACCGTGCACGCCTGCCAGGCCGGCAAAGACGTGTTCGTCGAAAAGCCGCTCAGCTACTCGATCGGCGAAGGCCGCGCGATGGTGAAGGCCGCGCGCGCCAACAAACGCGTCACGCAAATGGGCAACCACATCCACAACGATCAGCCAACCTACCGGCGCACCGTCGAGTTGATCAAGTCGGGCGCGATCGGCAAGGTGAACCGCGTGTCGATCTGGAAGACCTCGGAAACGAAGGGCCTCGGAACACCCGCCGACGCCGCGCCGCCGGCCTCGCTCAACTACGAAGTGTAGCTCGGCCCCGCGCCGAAGCGCGCGTTCAACAAGAACCGCTCGCACTTCAATTTCCGCTACTTCTGGGATTACTCCGGCGGCATGTTCATCGACTTCTGGTGCCACATCACCGATGTCGCCTACTGGGCGCTCGATCTAAAAGCGCCGAAATTTATCTCCGCCAGCGGCCGCCGCGAGCTCACCGACGACAACGCCGAAACGCCCAACTTTCTCGAAGTGCAGTACGAGTATCCGGGCATCAATATGGTGTGGTCGCTGAACCCGCTCGGCCCTCCCGGGCTTGAAGACTGGGGCATCGGCTGCGCGTTTCAAGGCGAGACGGGCACCATCGCCGTCGACTACACCCGCATGAAGCTTTTCCGCAAAGGCAAGGAAGTAACCGACTTCCAGCCGCCCACGCCGTCGATTCCCGATTCCCCCGGCCACATCCGCGAGTTCCTCGACTCCATCCGCAGCCGCAAGATCACGACGTGCGACGTCGAGTACGGCCACATGCTCACCAAGGGCGGTCATCTAGGAAACATCGCGCTGCGCACCGGCCGCCGTATTCAGTGGGATGACGCCAAGGAACAGGTGGTCGGCGACAAGGACGCCAACAAGCTCGTCACCCGGCGGTATCGAAAACCGTGGAAGCTGGCCTAAACGGAATCGCGCGCGGCCACGTCATAGAATAAAGAAGGTATAGCTATGTCTGTGTCCAGAAAACGAAACCTAAGCCGCCGAGGCTTCACACTGATGGAGTTGATGATCGTCGTCGCGATCATCTTTGTGTTGCTCGCGGTCGCGCTGCCCAAGATCGGCGGCGCGAAGATGCAGGCCAACGAACTGGCCGCGCTTCGTATGATTGGCACCATCCACACGGCACAGACCCAGTACCAATCGCAGTTCGGCAAATACGCTGTTACGATGCAGGAACTCGGACCACCCGCCAGCGGCGCAGCCGGTGCGGCCGCGGCCGATCTTATCCCAGGAGATCTGGCCAAGGGCAAAAAGTCCGGCTATCTCTTCCAGATGCAAGGCACCCCCGGCGGCTACACTCTGACGATCGTCCCGGAAACCCATGGCGGCACTGGACGCCGCAGTTTCTTCTCGGATCAATCGATGGTCGTGCGCGAAAACTGGGGCCCGGAACCGGCTACGGTTTCGAGTAAAGAAGTTGGGAATTAGTCGATGCGGCGCTGGCGGCCGAGGCAGGCG
>VFZQ01000917.1 GCA_016871135.1 Acidobacteriota bacterium
TACTTCGGCCTCCACGCGCGGCAGAGCGGGCAGACCGTGCGAGGCCTCGGCTCGCGCCAGCGCGGCCAGCGCGGGCCCACCTTCGACAGCGCCACGGCGGAGCCCGGCATACACGCTCAACGACGGCGCGTAGGAGACGGAGTGTGTCCGGACGACAAACGGCAACTCCGCGAACGCCGCGGCCGATGCGGCGGTAAGCGCCTCGAACGGCAAAGCGTTAAGCGGCCCGTCGGGAACGACAATCAGGCGCGTCTTATTTCGCGGTAGTCCCCCGACGGGTGCGATCAGCATCCGATAGCAGGCCGTGGACGCCTCGACCAATCGAAGGAACCCGCGCAGTCCCGGAACCGCCATCGCTTCGCGGGCCCGGCGAACCGCGGTTTCGATTTCCGCCCGGCGGGGCAGCCGGACTGCGCGTATCTTCTCGCGATCGACGGCGAACACCACGGACTCGTCCTCACCGACCAAATACTCGAGCACGGTTGCATCGGCGTCAAGCCCGGCTTGAAGTTCGCCCGCGACGCCGGGCTTGGCCGCCGCGGATTGCGTTATCAACTCCAGCAACGAGCGCGCATGCGCGCGTTCGCTGATCTCGAACGCCGCCTCGAATCGCCCTTGCCTCACGTGGATTCCAGCCGCGATGCTATACAGTTCCCGCCGCACGGCCATGTAGCTAGCCCGCTCGGCGGCGCCGGCGAGCTTACTCCGTTGCGACTCCACAAGAACCGTGGCGGCATCGGATTTCCCGGCCGCCTGTTCGAGCCGCCCGGCATCGCGATCGACTCCGGCCAACGCGGCCAGCGCCTCCGCCTGCAGCAGTGGGTTCTCGATTTGGCGGGACAATTCCAGCGACCGTGTCCACTGGCGTTGCGCGTATTCGATCCGGCCCGACGCACGCGCCGCTTGGCCCAGACGCAGCCGGATTTCCGCTTCCATGCGAGGAAAGCCATTGAGAGGTACCAGCGCCAAGGCCTCCTCGAGACGCGCAGCGACTTCCTTCGCCCGGCCCATCTTTGCGTACACGCGCGCCGTTTCCCGCAGGATATACCCACGCAGCAAAATGGTGCCCTCCTTCTTTGCCCGCACCTCGGCGGCGGCCAACTGCTTACGTGCCTCCGCGATGTTCCCTTTGCCGGCCCAGGCTTCGGCAAGATGAATCATCGTGTGGATTTCGCCTCCCACCGGCCCGACTCGGCGGTGCAATCGCAGCGCCGCTTCTCCAGCGGTCAGCGCTTCATCGTGCTGGCCGATGTCGACCAGAACCTCGGCCGTGTTGTGAAGGATCGTCGTTTCCAGCGCTTCGTCCGGGACTGCGCGCGCCAACGCAAGCGCACGGCGGTTGGAATCGAGTGCCCGCTGCAACTGCCCGGCGTGCCGCATAGCTAGAGCCTCATTGCTGTGTGTCTGCGCCACTCCTCGCCGGTTGCCCGCGATTTCCCATATTCGACGCGCCGCCGCATACTGCTCGGTCGCGCCATCGATCTGCCCTAGAGTCAGCAACGTCGAACCCAACTGATTCAGCGTCGCAGCCTGACCCGCCGCGTTTCCCGCATTCTTATAGCCAACGAGCGCCCGCTCAAACCAGGACTTGCTCTCCGCCAATTCCCCCCGTGCCGACGCCAAATCTCCCAGCTCGAAAAACACACGAACCGCTTCCGCATCCTTGCCGTCAAGCAGCGCCAGCGCCTGTCGATACAGAACTCCGGCGCGCGTCCGGCCAGAGGCATCGCCTGCCTTGGCGCTTAGCCTTGCATCGCGAAGCAATTGCGATACGGCGTCGTCACCGCTTTGCGCGAACAGGCAGAAGGCGGACAAGGCGACGAGTATCCGCATGATTCGAACCATTGCAGCACAAACACGATCACTTCACCCGCTTCGCCATCCACTCAATCGTCTGCCCGCCGACATCGGCCGTGAACTTGATCTCGTCGTTCGAATTCACCTTACCCTTGTAATCGATCGACATCTCATTGCCCTGAAAATTTAGCTTCAGCGTGAAGCTGAGATTGTCTCCGTCGATCTTGCCGTTCTCGATGGCCGACTTTCCCGCGAAGGAACTCACCGTCTCGCCGGTCAGCTTCGACCCCTCGGCCTTCAGCGAAAACGTCCGCGTCATCTGCCCGTTCGGTCCCTCGGCCGTCGCCTTCCACTCGCCCGTGACATCGGCCGCATAACAGCCGAGCGCAAATAAAATCAATGCCAGTTGTTTCATGACTTATTTCCTTTTCGCGTTCCAATCCATCTTGATGTCCGCGCCCACAAATTCAGCCGCCAAGCGCAGTTCGCTGGCG
>VFZQ01000918.1 GCA_016871135.1 Acidobacteriota bacterium
TACCCCCAACCTCACCTTCTCGCCAACTCGGACCAAGCGGTAACTCCTTTACCTTCAACTCCGCTCCCGCTCACTCCGCGCTAATTTGGACAGCCGTGGTTCAAGACCTGAGCCAGCCACGCCGGCCAACAAATCCTGGGCGCTACCACCCCTAGTCAAAACCGCAACCAAACCCCCAGCGGCTTCTGCTGCTCCACGCCCGGCTTAGCCCAATCGCAAACACCACCAGCAAAGATCGCCCGCAGCCGCCGCTTGTCGCCATCAGTCAGCGCCACCTTGTACTCGCCGAAGTCGACAGGCTTCAAAGTACACTTCAGGACATTATTCGTAATCGGCCCGCCCGCCACCATGCGCGGTGAGGGCGTCGCCGGGTAAAGCTTGTTGCACTCGCCGCCTTCAAACGTCTGCGTTTCGACAATGCGCTCGCCACTCGCCGTGTAGCATGAATCGACAAGATCGTTCGGCTTCGCCGCCGCGATCTTCTCCATCGTCGGCGACTTGTCATGCCCAAGCGCCGTCAACCACTCGTCCATCTTCTCGATCGCGTACGCCTGCACGCGCCCCGCCACCGGGCCGCCGGGCGCCGACACAAGCATCACCTGATTCGCAATCGTGCCGTTGGAAGCGCGCAGCCGTTCCCGGTACGCAAACGAATGAAACTTCAAATGCACGTCACCCTTCGGCGACGCGTCCTGATAGCCACGATAGTCGATGATCGGCACCTGCGCGAGACCGTTGCCGCCAAACGTAACACGCCCCGTCTGATAGGCCGCGCGCAACGCCTGCCGATCGGCAACCGTGCGATTCGCGACAATCCCCCCGTCGTTGTCATGCCCGCCGATCTTCTCATTCAAATCCAAAAACTGGGCCACCGTGATTTTGCCACTATTGAGCGCATGCAGCCCGTACTGCACGCCCGTGTTGTCGATCACGCGCCGCGCGAAACCGGTTACAGGATCTCGACCATAGATGTTGACGGCGTGATCGAAGATGTCGCAGCGCGCGCCGTCTTTGTTCAGCACGGGGTGGTACCGCAATTCGGGCGCCAACTCCGGCGGACAGTTCCGCGTCGGGTTGATCCGATCCGCGCCTGCCGCATTGCCCGTGATGTTGGGCACGGTGACGCCGGCGATCGCGTGCTTCTGCTCATCAGTCAACCCCGCGCCATGATGGCTGAAGTAATTATTGAGCAACTGCGCGTCGGTCAGAAACTGCGCATTCTCCAGCAACTCCGGAAACGTCGCGCTCGGGATGATGCCGTCGAGCAACCCCGGATAATTGTCGGCGATCTGGTTCTGCTGATACGACCCGCCCGACCCCCCTCGCCCAAACGTAAACGCCGGCGGCCCGTACGCCTCAATGAATCGCTCCTTCACCATCATCATAGTTTCGGCCGCGACCAGATCGTGGCAGTTATTGCCGAACACATTCAGCGTCGACACCGCTTCGGCGTAGCCCTTGCCGACGATGCCATCATTCAATACATTCGGCGCAGTCGCACCCTGCCTGTACCATCCGCCGACGCACCCGCCGCCGAACGTGTACAGCAGTCGCTTGTTCCACGCCGCGGGCGGAGCATGCGGCGCGGGCGCCGGATCGCTCGGATCATGCAGCACGGCGATCTGATAAATCGCGCGATTGATGGTCCCCGTCTCGACGCGGACAATGTACGGGACTAACCGGCCCGTTGTCACGGTCGTCATTGCAATATCGTTTGGGCGCTCAGTGGGCCACGATCGAAAGCGCCCATCCGCCGTCGACTTGTACATATACGTGACCACCGTCTTTGCCGAGCAATTCTCGTCAACCGGCGCACCGAGTGCCGCACCATCCGGCAACTTGAACGCAGCGGTTTGACACACAAACGGCCGTTGATGCGGCCCTGAAAAAATCGGGCCAGTGATCGCGTGATTGACGAGCGAGATCTGTGTCGCCGGAATATTGAAGCCGGTAAAGACTTCCACAGTGTTCTGTCCCAAACGCAATCCCCCAACCAGGCCAACCAGCGCGTGGCGCTCGGGGTCGCGGTGAAACGACGCCGTGACGTCTACTCCATTGCGCTTGACTGTGACCCGGTTTAGCGGCATGCGTTCCGGTACATCCACGCGGAGCAGCGCATCGCCGCCGCTGATGCGGCCGGGGTCGTTGGAGACGGAGACGATCTGTGAATACGCCGCGAGCGCGCCGGCGCCGATCAGGCGAAGCAACATTTCTCTATTCTTGCTGAAAATTTTCCAGGGCAAATCCGCTCTAGCGGGTAGAGGTCCAAAAATGAATCTTAAAA
>VFZQ01000919.1 GCA_016871135.1 Acidobacteriota bacterium
GTCGGCATCGGTGTGCGCCGTGGATAGGAACGCCGCCTCGAACTGCGCGGGCGGGAAGTAGACACCATTCGCAAGCAAGTGATGGAAGAACTTGCCGAATCGAGCCGTATCGCAAGTCTTTGCGGTTTCGTAATCGACGACCTTCGTCTCGGTGAAGAAGAACGTGAACATCGAACCGACGCGGTTGACCGTGACTCCCTTGGGAGGATTGGCGCAGAGCGCGGCGGCCTTGATTTCCAGTTGATCGTAAAGACCGGTGTTGGCGCGGATGTGACGGAGCATCGCGAGACCCGCGGAGACCGCGAGCGGGTTCCCGGAGAGCGTGCCGGCCTGATACACATTGCCGACCGGGGCTACGCGGTGCATGATTTCCGCCCGGCCGCCGTAGGCGCCGATGGGAAGTCCGCCGCCGATGATTTTACCGAATGTCGAGAGATCGGGCTTGATGTTGAACAGTTGCTGCGCGCCGCCGCGGGCGACACGGAAGCCGGTCATGACTTCGTCGAAGATGAGCAGCGCGCCGTGCTTTTTCGTCAATGTTTGCAGGGCTTCAAGGAAGGCGGGAGTTGGAATGACGCATCCCATGTTGCCGACGACGGGTTCCAATATTACAGCGGCAATCGATGCGCCGTGCGACGCGAATGCGGCTTCAAGCGCTGGCACGTCATTGTAAGGAAGCGCAATGGTCGTATCGGCGAACGCCTTCGGAACGCCCGCTGTGTCGGCGATGCCGAGCGTCGCCATTCCCGAACCGGCCTTCACGAGCAGCGAATCGACGTGGCCGTGATAGCAGCCTTCGAATTTGATGGTGAGATCGCGGCCGGTGAAGCCGCGCGCGACGCGCAGTGCCGACATCGTGGCTTCGGTGCCGGAGTTGACGAGGCGAATCATCTCCATAGACGGCACGGCGTCTTGAATCTCTTCGGCCAATTCGATTTCGCGCTCGGTGGGCGCGCCGAAGCTGGTGCCGATGGCGAGAGCGTCCTCGATCGCCGCCAGCACTTTGGGATGGCGATGGCCGAGAAGCATTGGCCCCCAGGAGCCGATGTAGTCGATGTACTCGTTGCCGTCGGCGTCGGTGAGGCGCGCGCCGTTGGCCTTGGCCATGAAGCGTGGCGTGCCGCCGACTCCGCGAAAGGCGCGGACAGGGGAGTTGACGCCGCCAGGAACGATCCGCTGGCCGCGGGCGAGAAGGGCTTCCGATTTCGTTGTCGTCATGTTCAGAAAATTCTATTGCACCACGCGCCGGAGGAATCCGTTCACGGCAATCTCGGCGAGTGTGGCATGCAGCGTGGATTTGATACGGCGGCGGAGTTCGACGTAAGGGAGCGTCCCGGCGAAAAGTTCCTGGACGATTCCCCGAAGGCGCGGGCTGTGGCGGAGGAATTTATTGAGCCGCCGCGTGTTGGCGCTAAAGAAATAACGGCCCGTGAAAACGCGGTGCGCGAGCGTGGAGGCGTAGGCAAGGTCGTCGGCGAACTCCGCGGCGATGGCCTGTTTGTATTGATGAACCTGACCTTGGGCGATCAGCGACCCGGCGAGTTCACCGGAGCGCATGGCGTAGTAGATGCCTTCGCCGGTGACCGGATCGACGAGGCCGGCGGAGTCGCCGACGGCGAGCCATCCGTTGCCAGCGACACGGTTCTCACGCCACGACGGCGTTTCAAGAGAAGGCAGCACGTGCGCGTAGAACTGGCCGCGAGGAATGCCGTTTGACTCCATGTACGCTTCCAGCCGCGCGCGCATAGCGTGTGCGGATTCGCGCTTGCCGCAGATGCCGACCGAGGCGTGATCGCAGCGTGGAAAATTCCAGATGTAGCCTTCGAAGCCCGGAAAGAATTGAATGTCGATGTCAGGCCGCGCTCCGGGCGTGTAGTAGCCAAGCGCGGTCATCGTATCGCCGGGATGAAATTGCGTGCCGAGCGAGCGTAGCGGATTTCGAGCGCCCGTGGCAACGACGACAAAATCAGCTTCGATTTTCCCGCCCGCACTTGTTGCAAGCGACCACGCGCCTCCGGGCCGGGCCTCGGTGACCCGCGCTTTTTCGATGCGCGCGCCGGCGCGCGAGGCGCGGTCGAGGAGCAGTTGGTTGAGGTCTTTGCGAGCGAAGATCAGCAGTGGTTTATTGAGGTCGAGCGCAACGCCACCGGCATTCTCGGTGGTGATGATCGAATGCACAACCGGACGGTGCGGCGCGTCCTTCACAAACGGATACTGCTCGTAGGCCTTGAACGTAACGCCGCCGCCGCAGGGTTTTTCCCAGGCTAATTTCTC
>VFZQ01000920.1 GCA_016871135.1 Acidobacteriota bacterium
GCAGAATCCAGCGTCTTCAGAAGGAATTTCGCGCCCTCGGCTACTTGGTTGACCTGACTCCTATTACTACTGCTCCCGAGGCATCTCGTGCATGACTTTCAACGGAGTTCGCTACTTTCGAAGACGACGTTTATTCAACGCGTGAACACGGCGGGCGGCGTTGCGCCCACCACGGCGTGCACCGATGCCGGGGCGATCGCCTTCGTTCCCTATACAACCGATTACATCTTCTACCGCGCGGCCCATTAAAAACTTTTTCGGCTTTGACCCAAAGTAAGAAGCGGCCGCGCGTGTTAATCATGAGCGCGGCCGTCCGAGACCTGTTTCACGAACTTGCGGGGCGATCGCGAACTCAGCGAGAAGATCACTACGCACGGCAACGTGTACCCGCGAACGTGCGCGCGGAATTAGAATCCCTTTTTCTTTTTGACGAATCCGGCGGCGAGTCGATCGCGAATGCGGTCGGGTCGGCCGCCGGCCAACTTTTGCGCTTTGAAACGCCCTTCCGCGAAGGCTCGATGTGTGGGCCGTATCGTTTGGTCCGACAGATCGGCGAAGGCGGAATGGGAACGGTTTTTCTAGCCGAACGCGCCGACGGCGAAGTTGAGCAACAAGCGGCCATCAAGTTCATCCGGCCCGGCTACGACATTCCGGCGCTGATGCGCCGGTTCCTGCGCGAGCGCCAGATTTTGGCCACGCTCAATCACTCCGGCATAGCGCGGTTGCTCGACGTGGGCCGGCTGGACGGCACGCCTTATCTCGTCATGGAATTCGTCGAGGGCACGCGAATCGATCAATACGCCGAAGGCCGTGGCGAACGGGCTCTGGCGGCGCTGGTTCGTCAAGTCGCGGACGCGGTCGCGCACGCGCATCGCAACCTTGTGATTCATCGCGACCTGAAGCCGTCGAACATTCTTGTCGACGCCGACGGCACGCCCAAGCTGCTGGATTTCGGAATCGCAAAAAACGTCGAGACCTCTGACGAAACGCATACGATGGACCGTCTGATGACGCCCGATTATGCGAGTCCGGAGCAGGTTAGCGGTGGTGCGCAGACCACCGCTACCGATATTTATTCACTCGGCGGTGTGCTCTACAACCTACTCACGGGACGGCCGCCGCGGCAACCGCTCGACCTCACCGAGATGAGCGCCGACATGGCCGCCATCATACAGAAGGCGATGCGCGAGGAGCCCGCCGAACGCTATCAAACAGCCGATTTGTTTGTTGCGGACCTAGATGCCTTTCTCGCCGACCGGCCCGTTGCAGCGCGGCGAGGCAAAGTATTCTACGCCGTTCGAAAATTTGTACGGCGACACCGGCTTGCCGCCGGCGCGAGCGCGCTGGCCATAGGCTGTTTGGCCGCGGGACTCTACGCCGCGGCGCGTGAGCGCGAGATTGCACAGCGCCGGTTCGAGCAAGTGAAAGAAGCGTCGCGTCAGTTCCAAGAGATGGAGGGGCGTCTGCGGCGGGTGCCCGGTGCAACCAAGGAGCGCGGCGATCTGGTCGTTTCGGCTCTGCAAAATTTGGAACGGCTTGGCGCGGGATCACTTGACAACGAGATGGCCATCGAGATTAGCAACGCCTATCTGCAAGTCGCGCGTGTGCAAGGCGTGCCGGTGACACCGAATCTTGGCAAGTTAGCCGATGCGGAGCGAAGTCTTGAAAAAGCGGATTCGCTGATTGCTGATCCTCGCTTTGAGAAGATACGGGCCTCGAATTTCCTCGCTGCCGAGATCGCACACGACCGCATGATTCTTGCCGATACCGTAAAGCGCGATCAAGGAGCGCTCGCCTTCGCGAAGAAGGTGATTCGCCGCGCCGAGGCGGGGATCGCGAACCAACCGCTTACTCCCACAGAGAACGCTAGAATCGTGCGCATCTATTCCAATGTCGCGCTGACGTTCTCCAACCTCCACCTGATGGACGAGGCGGCGTTCTATTCAAAGCGGGCCGTGGAGTTGGCGCGCGGTCCCGGCGAAGATCCGTATCAACTGAGCAAGGCGCTCGGCGTGGCGGCTAGTGCGGCGCGCAGCGCGGGCCAGTTGGATAGCGCGCTCCGCTTTATACGGGAGGCGCACGAGCTTACCGATCGAAATCCGGACATGAACAACGCCGACTTTGTCTTCCAACTCGTCGCCACGCTGTGGCGGGAAGGAATCCTAGCCAAAAACATTTGAAATTTTGAAACCACCGGTCGTCTGTCGGATGATCTTGTTGTCAAGACGAGAACAGGAGACTCGCGACCGATGGAAACGTTCACAAAGCTG
>VFZQ01000921.1 GCA_016871135.1 Acidobacteriota bacterium
GCGAGGAGCAATCCTCGCCGTTTTTTTGCGCGCGTAAACACCGATTCCATGGTAGAAATCGGGTATGCGGATACTGATCGCGCTCGTCGCCGCCAGCGGGCTATTCGCGCAGTTACGCCCGCCTCGGCCGATCGACGCCTACCTGGAACTAACAGGCGACCAGCGCTCCCGCGTCGACGCAGACCAGGCCGAATACGCGCGCCAGGAACGAACAGCGGCGGTGCGCCAGGCTCAACTCAGCATCGAAATTCAGCGCGAGACAAGTGCCGAGCCCTTGAATCCCGCCGCTCTCGACGTGCGCTACGCCGAGCAGGAGACGCTGCGCCGGCAGAGCGACGCCCGGACCAAAAAGCTGATCGCCGACAACTACGCCGTCCTTACGGCGCCGCAGCGGCAAAAGCTCGTGGCATTGCAGGAATCCCAGCGGCTGCTGGTTCTGGCGGCTAGCGCGCGTTATAGCGGGCTGCTCGAAGACGCGTGCATCGCGTGGCCGACCCCGCCCGCGAACGAACTGGTTGCGTACCTGCAGCTAACGGCGGAACAGGCCAGAGCGATCGCCTCGCGCCAAGGCGAATTCGCCGTCGCCGCGGCAGGACTGCAATGGGAGGCGTTTCTAGCCGGCGTCGCCTTCGACCGCGCCAACAACGCCGAACCGCTCGACCCGCAAGTCCTCGGCGATCTGGCCGTGCGGCGCGAATCGGCGCAGCGCGAAATCGCCGGCCGCCGCAAGAAATTGATTGCCGAAAATCAGGCGGCGCTGACCACCCGGCAGAAGCAGTTGCTGGACGCGCTGACAGAGGCGGAAAAGCTTGCGCCACTACTACGCGAAGCAAACCGCGTGTTCGTCGAAGAACCGCGGATTTTGCCGTATTACCTTGAGGGTTCGTTAAGGAGCACATTATGTCGATCCGGATCGTTTTCCTTCTTGCCCTAGGCGCGTTCGCGCAGCCGCCGGTTATCACCCCTCCCGACCGCATCGACGTCTACCGTCAGATGCGCGACTACCTGCAATTGACCAACGCCCAGTTCGAGACCATTCTGCGCAACAACAACGAGTTCAACCAGTGGGCCATCGGCAAGCAGCGGCGCATGGCGCAGGTGCAGGAAGAGATCGCCGAAGAGACCGCGCGCGAAGTGCTGGTGGCCGGCGCGCTTGGTATTCGGTACGCCGAGATCGAAGGTATTCGACGGCATATCGCCGAGCGCCGCAAGGAGTTGTCCGCGCTGAATCAGGCCGTGTTGAATGACGCGCAGAAGGTGAAGTTCAAGGCGCTGGAGGAAGCGATCAAGCTCGATCCAGTCATTAACGGCGCCCGCGCGGCAAACTTACTGCCGGTGGAGGATAACTGCTTGCTGTTCGCCGACCCGCTGCTCGGAACGCTCCCAACTCGGTTCTGCCGAGACCAGTTCTTACCGGGTGGCATCGGCATTATGCCGCTGCCATTCGCGCAGCGATCCTCATCGACCGCCTACGTCTACCTACCCTAACGCCGCGCGCAAATCCCGGTCGAAGGCGCGGAGCAATTCGACTTGATCGGCGGAGGCGGTATGTTCGAACCCACGGCCGATAAACACCGCCGTTTCGCCGCGCCAGATGAGCGCCGCGAAGCCGCTCTCGGTCACAATGCCAGGCGCGCCGATATTGCCGAACCCGCCCGCGCGCTTTTCCACCAGCGCCGCGAAACCGTCGCGGGTGAACACGTAGTGCGACGTAATCTTCAGGTCCGGCACCAGTTCAATGCCGGACGCCAGCACACGTTCCAACTTCGCCAGCAGCGCCCCGTCCATTACATCTTGTAGCGGCCGAGATCCTCGTCGCCGAGGCTCTCGAGCCAGCGCTTCAACTCGTCATTGGTGACCTTGTCAGATACCGAACTGGTTGCCTTCGACGTGCGGATCACTTGCTCTTCCACATAGATCGGGCAGTCGGCTCGCAGCGCCAGGGCCAGCGCGTCGCTCGGCCGCGAATCGACGCTGATGAGTTCGCCGTTCTTCTCCAACCAGATCAGCGCGTAGAATGTCTCGTCCTTCAACTCGCTGACGACAACCTTCTTCACGTCCGCCTGCAATCCCATCAGCAGCGTGCGGATCAAATCGTGTGTCATCTGTCGCGGCGTCGGTACCTTCTCGATTTCCAACGCGATGGCGTTAGCCTCATACATCCCCACCCAGATCGGCAGGATGGTGCCCCCGTTGACGTCCTTCAGGATCACGATGGGCGACTGCGTCACCGGATCCATCATCAGGCCGCGAATTTTCATTTCTA
>VFZQ01000922.1 GCA_016871135.1 Acidobacteriota bacterium
GCCGCACTGCACCGTCTGGCAACATACCGCAAAGCGACGACGACTTTCATCTTTTTGGGCGGCCCGCCGCGGGCCATTGGGGCTCCCTTGCGGTCGCCAATGTTGGAGCCGAGCGGATTGCCCTGCACGTCGCCGACGCGCTCATAACCCAGTGCGATTTCCTTTTGCAGCGCATTGTCCGAGCCGGCGTCCTGCGCCAGCACCCGGAGATATTCAAGTCCCTTTTCGACGATCAGCTGGCGCGCCTTCGTACCGCCCGGCAGATTCACTACGGCGTCGTGAAACTCGAACAAAAACGCCTTCGACAATCCGCGCACCTGTTCGAACCGCCGTTGATTCACCTGCGCTTGCCGCCACTGCAAGAAGCCGCCGGCGAGGAGCGACGCGGCCACCGCGCCCGACAGCGCAACCGTTAGGCGGTTGCGCTTGAAGAACTTCGACGTGCGATAGCCGAACGAATCGGGCCGCGCCAACACCGGAAGCCCCTGCAAGTAATTGCGGATGTCTTCCGAGAGCTTGTCGACACTGGCGTAGCGCCGCTCGCGCTCCTTGTGCAGCGCCTTCAGAATGATGTTGTCGAGGTCCCCGCGCAACTCGCGCCGCGATACAGGACCGGTCTCGCCGGCCGCCAGCGACGGCCGTACCGGCAGCGTCTCGCAGATGATCCGTTCGATGGCGGCCAGGGATGTGTCGCCGATTTTCTGCGCCTTCACGCCGGTGAGCATCTCGTAGAGAATGACGCCGAGCGAGTAGACGTCGGTGGCCGTGGAGACGGGCTCGCCGCGCACCTGCTCGGGGGAGGCGTATTCGGGCGTGAGCATCTGCGCGCCGGCGACGGTGACGGTTTCGTCGCCGGATTCGTCCATCACGCGCGCGATGCCGAAATCAAGCAGTTTCACCGCACCGGCTTTGTCGACAAGAATATTGCCGGGCTTCAAGTCGCGGTGCACGACCAACTGTTGGTGCGCGTACGCGACCGCCGCACAGATATCGAGAAACAACAAGATCCGCCGCTCCAGATTGAGCTGCATCTCGTTGCAGTACTGCGTGACGGTGACCGCATCCTCGACATACTCCATCACCAGAAACGGCAGGCCGTTGGCGCTGGTGCCGCCGTCGAGGAGCCGTGCGATATGCGGGTGTTCGAGCCGCGCGAGAATTTGGCGCTCCTGTTCGAAGCGGCGAAGCACATTGCGCGAATCAAGCCCGACACGCAGGAGCTTGATGGCGACTTCCTTTTCGAAGGCCGCATCGTCGCGCACGCCACGGTAGACAGCGCCCATGCCGCCGCGGCCGAGAAAGCCGGTGATCTTGTAGTGGCCCAGCCGCTGGCCGATGGCCTGTTCCTCGGTCGCTAGCGACCACGCTTCGGCGCCGTCCATCATCGCCTTGCCGATCGTGCCGCCATCGTCGCCATCGACGGAAAGCATGGCCTGCACTTCGGCCATCAGTTCCAGATCGTCGCCGCATTCTTTCTCAAGGAACGCTGTTCGCGAGCCCGCCGGTTGATCGAGCGTCGCGTTGAACAGTTCGTCGATGCGCGCGAAACGCTCGGGGCTCATTTTTCGCCGGGCTGCAACTGAACGCGGATCCACGCTTCGGCGGAGCGCAGATCGCGGCTGACCGTGGCCTTCGACACGCCGGTCGCTTCGACGATTTCGTCAAGCGTCAGGCCGCCGAAATACTTCATCTCGAGGATCTTGCCTTTGCGGGCGTCCATCTTTTCGAGATTTTGCAGGGCTTCGTCGAGGGCGAGGAACGGCGAGTCGGCTTTGTCATCGCCGATGTCGATGCCGATGCCGTCGAGCGAGACCTTCTTGCCGCCGCCTCTTTTCCCGGCGCGAAACTTGCGGGCGGAATCGACCAACACCTGGCGCATCAAGTGCGCGGCAACGCCGAAGAAGTGGGCGCGGTTTTGAAAGTCGGGGACATCCTGGCCGATCAAGCGGACGTAGGCTTCATGGACCAGCGCGGTGGGCTGAAGCGTGTGGCCCTGGCGTTCGCGGTTGATGTAATTCTCGGCCAGCTTGCGCAACTCGTCGTAGACAACGGGTAG
The DNA here is from genome assembly GCA_016871135.1 of Acidobacteriota bacterium. Classification (GTDB taxonomy): domain Bacteria; phylum Acidobacteriota; class Terriglobia; order Bryobacterales; family Bryobacteraceae. Next base: position 2,057 of record VFZQ01000922.1, read on the forward strand.
CAGAGCGTCCAGCGCGGCGCGATTTCCGTCGCGCCATTCGACGAGTAGTTTGGTGACTTCGGGCCGCATCATCTCGATTCTTTTGAGTCTAACACCGGACGTGGGGTGAACCGGCGATTTGACATCGATCAGACGGGGTGTTTTTAATGGTAGCCAGGGTACTTTCCATCCGTACCCGCAAAGGGGTTGTTCATGCCAAACCTGCATC
>VFZQ01000923.1 GCA_016871135.1 Acidobacteriota bacterium
TATCGTACGTAACGACGGTGTTCGATTCCAGTTCCGGCTTTACCATCGCCACGTTCTTCATTTTTGTTTACGCGGCGGCATGGTGGTTTGAATATTGGATCGACCGGCTGCTCGGGCAAGAGTTAATGCAGTTTCTCGACCCGTCCGCGACCGTAGCGACTGCGATTTCCTACGATTACCAAGCCGCGGAATGCACAAGCGTCCCCCGTGATCAGCGCGAGTTGCGCCTGCACGGCATGGGCCGGTTCCTCGCTTTCCGCGCCAACGGAGAGACACCTTATTTCCACTCCTGGAGCCACGCGGAGTTCTTCAAGGTACTTGCGTACAGCGGCGCTCCCGGTGGCAAGGCAGTACCGCAGCCGCAGCTCATTGCGCATCGCATTGAGCAGTTCCGGGTCCTGGTCGCGATTGTGACGATCGTCGCCTTCGGCGGCAGCGCGTTGTGGCTGAGCAGGCTTCCGCAAGAAGCGGAACTTATCGTCGGCGAAAACAGCATAGAAGGGGTTCGGCTTGCCGACCTACTGCACCAGAACACCGAGGAAAAGCCATTTGTCATGGTCGCGGCGTCTGGAGGCGGTACGCGTGCGGCATTGTTCTCCGGTTTTGTTCTGGAAGCGTTGCACCCAATCGGGCGCAAGCGGTTCATTGCAGGCAGTGGCGTATCGGGGGGCGCGGCGGCGCTTGCGATATATGCAGCGAAAGGCTCAGTGGTGTGTGATGCCACCAAACCCTACATTCGCGATGTCATCCAGCGCTCCATTGAATGGCGGATGATCAAAGGCGGCCGAACTGGAACACTGCTCGCCGAGAGTTTCGAACGCGGTTGGCAAAGTGACAAGAGATTCGAGGACATTAGGGACTTCGGACTGATTTTCAACACAACGCTGGCTGGTCACTTCCAGCGCCTCCAAGGGGAGACAGAAGCGCTGCCGGAACTATCGGCGCGTCATTTCAAACGCACCACATCGGAACGCGCCGGCGATCGGCTCCTGTTGACAAACCTCGACATCGACGGCGCCTTCACGGAAAAACACAAACCTGTGCTTGTTACCAACGGGAAAACACCGCTTACTCACGCAGCAGCGCTCTCGGCCAACTTTCCGCCCGTATTTACGAATGCCGCCATCGACGTTGCGGAAAAGGATCGATATTGGGTCACTGACGGCGGCGCGGCAGACAACTCCGCTCTCGAAATGTTGCTCTTCAGCATCCGCCACGCCTTGCGCGGCTGGAACGGCCCGCTTCCGAAGATTCACATCGTTGTGATCGACGCCTCCGGCATCAGCGAGGGCTACGCGCAAACACGTGGAATCGAAAGCGCTATCGGAGCCGGAGCGCAATTCGCGAAGTATCTTCATTCGGAACTTCTGCGCGGCCTCTCCGAGCAATATGCGAAGCAACCAGGCGACTTCCAGATCACCGAAGTCCGCATGCCCCGCTTTCTGCGAGAACCCGGCGCAATCGGCACGCACTGGATGATGCAGCCGCACACGCGATTGCATATCAACGGCACCACGCGGACATTCAATGATCTCGATCTCGCCTTCGCGATCAGCGCCGCATACAAAAACTCGAGCCCGTCGAGAACGGCGGAACTCATTCAAGTCATCCGCGAATCGTCAGAATTCAAAAACACCTGGCCCGCACTGCTGAAGGCCGTCCTCTAACGCAGGCCTCTGCTGTCAACGCAGCCCGTCTCCCGCTTCATCGACGAAGGCGATCGATTCCGCCTTCGGTTTTGAAGGCGCCAACGCGGCACCGCGAAGGGCAACTCCCAAGCGACGTATCATATCAGTCATGAGATGGATTCTGTTCGCCGCGGCGGCGCTTTATGCCGCCGGACCGCAAGTCATTCAGAAGCGTTGTTTGTCGTGTCACAACGACACCGCGAAAATGGGCAATTTGAGCCTGGCGACACGCGCCGGCGCGGAACGCGTGCTTGCCGGCCGGCTGATCGCGCGTGTGGACGCTGGCCAGATGCCGCCCGGCGGCGGACTGAATGACGACGAAAAAGCGCAGGTGCGCGAGTGGCTCAACGCCGGCGCCAAGTGGGACGGCATCGCTGCGCGTCCGCGCGCGGGGAGCGATTGGTGGTCGCTGCAGCCGGTGCGGAAACGGGAAGGCTCAATCGATACATTCATCGAAGCGGCGCTGCGCGCGAAGGGCCTGGCGCTATCCGGGTCCGCCGACAAACGCACGCTCATTCGGCGCGCGACGTATGACATCACGGGCCTTCCTCCGACGCCCGCGGAGATCGAAA
>VFZQ01000924.1 GCA_016871135.1 Acidobacteriota bacterium
CCTGCATAGAGGGTAGGTCTGCACTACACGCGCCGCCGCTAACTCGCTATTGCAAGCATTCGGGTTAGCCCGCTTTGCCTGCCACATTTCGCTCTTTTTGCCCATTAGCTGCGAAGGTTGGGTTAGGGTCCGGTTGCATTCAAACGTTCGCGTTCGGATGTCGTCGATCCCGTTCAACCCATACGACAGCGAAATCGACGGCACGCCGACCGCCGCCAATTCCCGCACGATGTTACGATTCCCCTTCGTAATCGCCAGATCCGCCGCTGCCATCGTGCGATCGAACTCGCCGTCCCACACCACGACCTTCCGGCCGCGTTCGGGAATCAATGCCAGCGCTTCCGCCAACAACCGCTCCAATGGCGCGATCTCTTCGGTGCGTCGCCCCGGTTGAATAAAGACGGCAATCACCAACGCCCGCTCCGGCAACCCGGCCTCGGCGCGCGCCCGCCGCTTTGTCCAATCGCCTCGGGGCCGCAGGATCGGACCGGCGGCGAAAACCTTCGACGCCAAATAGCGCGGAGGCTGAAATGCGGCCAACTCATCGAGAAACAGAATCTCGTGCGCGTAGCGCAAACTTTGCATACGCCAATCGCGCGGCGGCAGAAACCAGTCGGTGAGAAACAAGCACGGCGCGCCGATATCGAGCGCGGCGGGGGGAACGTCGAACTCTTCGTGCGCGACGACCACCCGCGGCCGCCAGCGTTCTAATATGTCCGGCAACAGGGCGTCTAGTTCGAACTGCACCGGGTTGTCGGGCAAGTGCAGGTCGAAAACGCGCCGCCCGTGCTCTCGAAACGTCGCCGCTCCGCTGCCATACGAAACGAATTGGACTCTGGCCCGCAACCGCGTCTCGATCGCTAGCGCATCCAACGCGTGGCCGCGCCCTCTTCCGCGAACTATGAACACGACATCAGGAGAACCGGGCAATCACCGCCTCCAATTCGGCGCACGCCTCTTGGGACAAAAACCCGGACTGGTCGCGCGGCGCGTCCGGTTCGCGCGCGGCGTTGGCGGCGCGAATCAGTACAGACTGTACCGCTTCGATCAGGTCTTTTGGTTCGTCGGTAAACCGCAAATGAGTTTGGAGAAATCTCTGGAGGTCCCCGGCGGTCAAAATGCGGTCGGCGGCCCGCCGCGCGTTGCCAAGGATAGTCTCTCGAAAGTTCTCGATATTGCGCAGCCGTGTTCCCACTCGAAGCGCGGCGCTTTGAATCCCTTGGCCCGGTTGAACGCCGGGCCGGGAATCGCCTCTCTCGGCGTCTTCGAGGCGCTGATCGAGGAACCGTTCCAGCTCAGTTGGGCCCAAGGAACCGAGGGTAAGCTCCGTGTTTAGGTCGTTGCGCGTAAAGTATTGTCCGTCCGTCCATGAGCGGGAAATTACGATTGTAGGCGCGCCCATCGCTTCCAGTTCGTGTATTAAGGCCGGGTCCTCCTTGCAAATCGCCAGATCGCAGGCCGCCATCATCCGGTCGAAGTCGCTTGCATCGAAACGCTGGCCCGACCTCGTTCCGGCGTCACGATCCCAAAGGAGACGTTTGCCCGAGTATCGGCGGAACACGAGTTCTCCTTTTGCGTCAAGACCCGGTTGCCGGTGTTTCCGAGGTTCCAATCGCGAAAACGCCGAGTTGATAAGGTGGAAGATCGGCATCTCGTTTTCGTTTAATCCCCACGGCGCCGAGAATACGGCAACGATTAGCTCCCTCTGCGCCAGTTTGGCGTCTTTTCTCGCGCGCTCACGAATTTCGATCCGCTTGGTGTCGTGCTCGCCAACGAACTTGCCGGCGCTCAGTGCTGGATGCCAGTAGCGCAACTCTCGGCAAGGCCGGTCGGCAAATCTCGCCCGCGGAAAATCTCTGTCGTGATCGTCGAGCACAAGCGTGCCAGTCGCGAATTCAGGAAACGCTGCCGAGTAATTGGTAAACGACTTTGCAGAGGCGATGAACAGACAAGGCGCCGGAAGCCGGCGGTCAAAGGAGGCGAATTCAAAAGCGTCGTGAGCGACGATCAGCAGCGGTTGAAAATCCGCAACGCGGTTCCAGACATCGGTAAACGCCGAGGGAATGGCGGAGAGCGATGGCCATCGCGTCGTATTCATTTCGACGATCGATTCGGCCGCTGCGCCGAAACGGACCAACTCGGCGGCACCCATCCGACAGGTGACATAGCGGACTTCTACATCCTCGAGGGTCGCGGAGAGATGCCGCATAATGGCGACGGCCTCATATAAGGCGCGCCGGTTGGCGCCCTCGACGA
>VFZQ01000925.1 GCA_016871135.1 Acidobacteriota bacterium
AAAGCCCCATCCTTGGGGCCGAAGGGAACAAAGAGTTTCTTCTGCATGCAAGACATTAAGACAGTCGGAATTATTTCGAAACCCAACGCCGACTCGGCGCCGGCGCTCTTGCGAAGCCTGCTTGCATGGCTCGGCGAGCGCGGGATCGGCGTTCGCCTCGACTCGGTGTCGGCCGCCTACTTGGACCGCCACGACGGCATCGACCGCGCCCACGTCCCCGACGGCGTGCAGTTGATCATCGTCCTCGGCGGCGACGGCACGTTGCTATCGGCCGCGCGCTCGATCGGCGGCCGCGATGTGCCACTCTTCGCGGTCAATCTCGGCAGCCTCGGCTTCCTCACGGCGATCACACAGGAAAGCGTCTTCTCTGAACTTCAGCGCATGCTCGACGGCGAGCACCGCATCGGCAAACGCCGCATGTTGCGCTGCGAGTTGTGGCGCGGCGACACGATGATCGCCAGCTACGATGCGTTGAATGACGTCGTGTTGTCGAAGGCCGCGATCGCGCGCGTCATCGACCTGGAAGTGCATTGGAACGAGCACTTCATCGGCAACTACAAGGCCGACGGCCTGATCGTCTCAACGCCCACCGGCTCGACGGCGTACTCGCTCGCCGCCGGAGGACCGATCATCTTTCCCCAGGTGGAAGCCATGACGCTCACGCCGATCTGCCCGCACATGCTCACCAATCGCCCCGTCATCGTGCCCGACACCGGAGAGATCACCGTTTGGGCGCGTAGCGAGGACGAAGGAACATTCCTTACCGTCGACGGCCAAGTCGGCCAGCCGTTGAAGCACGACGACCGCGTTGTCTGCCGCCGCTCCGAGTTCAGCCTGCAACTCGTGCGACCGCCAAGCATGCTCTTCTTTGACGTACTGCGGCAAAAACTCAAATGGGGTGAACGATAAATGAAACGGATCTCCGCCACCGGGTGGATCTTCATCGCAATGGCCGCCGGCATTGCGCTTGGGCACTTTCAGCCCGACATCGCCAAGTCTCTGGAAGTGGTCAGCCATATCTTCTTGAACCTGATCAAGAGCATCATCGCGCCGCTCCTGTTCGCGACGCTCGTGTATGGCATCGCCGCTTCGGGCAACGTCAAGACGATGGGCCGCATCGGCGGTAAGGCGATCTTGTACTTCGAGATCGCCACGACAATCGCGCTCTTCATCGGCCTCTTCGCCGTGAACTGGATCAAGCCCGGCGTATCGCAGACGCCGCCCGCGGCTGTGGAGCAAAGCGTTGCCGCGCCGGCCGCACCAGCAAAACAACCCACGGCCGGCGAGATCCTCGAACACACGTTTCCGAAGAGTGTGATCGACGCCATGGCGCGCGGCGATGTCTTGCAGTTGGTGGTGTTCTGCTTTATCTTCGGCGCGGCGTGTACGGCCATCGGTGACAAGGCGAAACCGGTCATCGAGTGGTGTGAGTCGCTGGCCGAAGTCATGTTCCAATACACGCGTTATGTGATGATGCTCGCGCCGTTAGGAGTTGGCGCCGCCATCGCCGTCACCGTAGGCACGCACGGACTCGGGGCATTAAACAAATTGGGCCTGCTACTGGTGACTATGTACGCCGCGCTGCTGGTCTTCGTGATTCTCGTGCTTGGCTCGGTGATCGTGATCTGCCGCATTCCGATGGCGCGCTTCATCCACTTCGTGAAAGAGCCCTGGTTGATCGCGTTCTCGACAGCGTCCAGCGAAGCCGCGCTGCCGAAGGCTTTAGAAAACATGGAAAAGTTCGGTGTGCCCAAGCACATCGTCAGCTTCGTGCTGCCGACCGGATATAGCTTCAACCTCGACGGCACGACGCTCTATCTCTCCGGCGCCTCGGTCTTCTGCGCGCAGGTCGCCGGCATCGAACTCACGTGGGGCCAGCAGTTGCTAATGATGCTGTCGCTCATGCTCACGAGTAAAGGCGTGGCCGGCGTGCCGCGCGCGTCGCTCGTAATTCTCACGGGCACGCTGGTAACGTTTTCGATCCCGCCGATGGGCATCGGAATGATCCTCGGCATCGACGCGCTACTCGACATGGCTCGAACGTCGGTGAACGTGCTGGGCAACTGCCTCGCAAGCGCGGTCGTCGCGCGTTGGGAAGGCGTGGATTTAAGCAAAGCGCCCGAGGCTTAGTCGCGCTACTTCACGAGCAGCGTGGCGAAAAATCCCGCGCGATGCGTTCGTTGCGGATCGTACGCCAAACCGCGAAGGCCGACGACGGCGCCAGCGTCATACCAACAGTGCAAAAACAACAA
>VFZQ01000926.1 GCA_016871135.1 Acidobacteriota bacterium
CAGGGCTTGGTCCTCGTCGGGTTGGATTCTGTTCTTGGCGGAACGTCTTCTAACCCTACCAGGACCTTGCCTCTCTTCTTTCAGAGCCTAATTTGGACAGGCGTGGTCCGCGAGCGACTTTTCGACGCCACGCTCACCGCGAGAGTCACCATCGCCGTCGCCGCCTCCGGTCCCGGCCTTAATTCTGCACCGCTATCTCAACCGCGTTGCTCTCTTGCCCGTCCACCCGAATCGTCAACGCCACCGCGTTTCCAACCGGCGTATCCGCCGCCAAAATCGCATTCACCTGATACAGACCGGCGAATCCTGGCGTAAGTCCGGAGAAGAGCACCGAAGCCGGCCGGCCGCCAACCAATACGCTCACCGGCGAGATCACCGAGGCCAGCGGACTCGCCGGAGAAGGTGCACCCGGACCGACGCTCTGGCTGACCGGCCCAAGCCCCGTGCCGTAAATGACGATCGCTTCTCCTCGACGCGCTGGAGTACCCGGCTCGGCAAGCGTGACCTGATCGGATCGCACGACGATGCCTTGCCCGGTTCCCTGTTGATTCTTCGTAAAGATGCCCGGCTGCGCGGCCGCCACGACAAACGGCTCCGGCACCGAAAGCTGTTGCCGTCGCCGCACGACAACCTGCAAAACTGCGTTCGATGGCAGCTGGAATGGAAGCTGCGCATTGATCTGCCCCGGACTCGCGAACAATATCGGCAGGGCCTGTCCGCCGAGCAGCACTTCGGTGCCTTCCGCCTCAATCGGCAACGGCAGCGGATTAACGCCCGTCACCCGGTCCGCGAGATTCGCGCCGTACAGCGTGACCAGCGATCCCAGCGCGATCGGCACGTCGCCTCGTTGACTCGCGCCGTGAACGACGGCGCCGGTTCGAATCACCGGTGTGCCGCTCGACGCCGAAACCGCGACCTGCCGGTCGATACGCCCCGCTTGCACCACCAATCCCTCGACGTACACCGCGACGCCCGCGATCGAAACGCTCGCGCGATCGCCATTCAATGGCCGCCACGTTCCCGACCATCGTCCATCGCCCAACGCGACCAGCCGCAAATCCGGATCTCCGTTGTCGAACTTGGCGTAGACCGCGGAATTGGCGTTGCGCTCATTGCCGCGAACCGGATTCCCGCAATCGTCAACCGCTCGAAGTTCAATCGGAAACGGCTGTCCAACTCGCGCCGACGCGCCATCTCCGATTTGGGTGAACGTCAGATTTAATCGCGGAGAACGGCAACTCGCTAACTCCCGCTCGCCAGGCTTAGAAGCTGCCGTAACCGCCGGCGCGGCGACGGAAAGAACGCCGATCGTGCGGATCGTTCCATCGTCGAAAATCAGCGTGATCGCGCCCCGCCGGATGCCTGCCGAAAGCCCCGCGAAATTAGGCTGCACAACGATCCGCCGCGGTTCCCCCGGCGTGACGGTTGCACTCGCCGGCAGGTGACGCAGCCATCCCGTTCCGTCAAATGTCACGCTTCCGCTCGCGAAGGAAACGTCGCGGCCGAGCAGATTGGACACCACGATTTCCTGCGACTGCGCGCCCGTGAAGAGTATCCCCGAAGGCCGCACATCCGGTCCGGGATTCGATCCCTCCGCCAGCACGCGCAACACGATCGTCACGCTCTGCGCCGCCGCGCCCGCCGCCGAAATGCGAATCTCTCCGAAGTACTCGCCTGGCGCGAGCCCGCGCTGTTCCACCGCGACATCCACTTCCGCAACGTCGAGCAAAGGACGTTGCACGCTCGTCGCGCGCGGCGCGACACGCAGCCAGTTCGATCCTGCGAGCGTCGTCGGCGTAACGCTAAACGACATCGTCCCCGATCCCTCGTTTAACACCGCGAACGATTGCGCCGGCGATTGGCCGCCGCCTACAACGGCAACGAACGACAACCCCGTCTGAGACAGCAGTATCTTCGCGCCCGCCGGCGTGACGAGCAACGACGCCAAGACGGTCAGTCGCATTTCGCCCGATCGAATCGTCAACGTGCCGCTATACGTTCCCGCGCGCAGCCCCGCCGGATTCGCCGTTACCGCGACCGCCTGAAACGCGCCCGCGCCAAGACTCCCCGATGCCGGCGCAACTGTCAGCCATGCTTCGCTAGAAGTCACTTCGAACGGCAACGTACCGCTGCCTTCGTTGGCCACGCGGAGTGTCGACGAAAGCGCCGCGCCTCCTTCGGTTACATTGAAGTTGATCGGCTGCGTGGGCGCCGAGAGCCGCGGTCCGGAGGCCGTTACCACCAGCG
>VFZQ01000927.1 GCA_016871135.1 Acidobacteriota bacterium
AGCCGTTTGACGGGCATGTGTTGGAGGAGGCGGTTCGCGGGCTCCTTTGACAACGCCTCTGCGCTGGGCTGCGAACTGCGTTGATAGGCGCTGGTGAGGACGAGCTTTCGAATCGTCTTTTTGATCGAGTAACCGTCGCTGATCAGTTCGCGGGCCAATGTGTCGAGCAGATCGGCGTGCGAAGGCCGGTCGCCGAGCAGTCCGAAGTTGTCGACCGTGGCGACGATCCCCTTGCCGAATAACTTGGACCAGATGCGATTGACGAAGACGCGCGCGGTCAACGGGTTTGAATCAGCGACGATGGCGTTGGCGAGTTCGAGCCGCGCCGACTTTGCGTCTGCGAACGCCGGACCATTGAGCGCGGAAAGAAATCGATGAGGGACCGGATCGCTGGGTGACTTGATATTGCCTCGCACCAGCAGCGGTTGCGGCGGTCCTGCCTCTTCGACGACGCCGGGCGCGCGGCGGAGGACGGGCAGTTCCGCTTCGAGCCGCGCGTACTCGGCGCGCAACTCGCTCTGGCCCGGTTGCATCAAGGCGGAGAGCCATACGGCCTGCTCGTTCGTGAGTGTGTTGTTGCGCCATGCTTCGATCGCGGCGTTGACGTACGCGGCGTTACGGAACGCCGCGGTGTCCTTCACTTCATCGGCGGGCGGCGTTTTCGTGTTGTGAAACGCAACGGCTTGCACGCCGAACCAGGACCGCCCGTTGCGATCAGGCTTCGGACTGTTCTTTGCCGGGGCGACGAAAAAGTGCGTGGCGTCGTCTTGCGTGGCGAGCTCGATGTAGGCCGTAAAGCCCTTCCAGAACTCCGTCTTGATGGTGTGCCACGCGAGTTCAGGATTGGTGAGCGACACACGGAGGTTGTAAATGCCGCCGCGCGGTACGGCGTAGTTTTCGACAATGATCTGCGCGAAGGCGTAGTTGCCGCCGGAGGCTTTGATGCTGATGTAGTCGGTGTCGATCTTGAAGCGCGGCGAAGTGAGGACCGCGGCGTGCTTGTCCGTGATCGTGTTGGAATAGGCGCCTTGCTGATGAATCGCGGTATCGAAGTGTTCTCCGGGCTTTGTGACGGTGACGCTTCCGTGCGAGATCCAGTTCTCGAAGCTCTCGGTTTTGGGAGTGACACTGATTTGAGCGGGCAGCTTCGCGCCGGCCCAGTTGGCCGACTTGAGCTGGTCGATCCACTCTTGTTTAATCTTCGCCTTCAGTGTTCGCAGCTTTGACGAGTCCGGCTGAATGTCTATGGTCCGCTGCGTCGGGCGCGTGTTCGCCATGATGCCGAACAGCGCGTAGTAGTCGCGCTGGCTGATGGCGTCGAACTTGTGATCATGGCAGCGCGCGCAGGAGACCGTCAGACCTTGAAACGCCTTCGAGAGAACGTCGACCTGATTGTCGACCCACTTTACGCGGTCTTCCCAGGGGTCGACGGGCTGGAAGCCGTGTTCGACAAAGCGGTAGAAAGCGGTGCCGATGATCGATTCGTTGGTGCGCGTGGCGGAGTCGATGCGGGGCTTCGCAAGAAGATCGCCGGCGATGTGTTCGCGCACCAGTTGGTTGTAAGGCACGTCGCCGTTGAGAGCGCGGATGAGATAGTCGCGATAGCGCCAAGCTTCGGGGACATCGGGGTCGCCTTCCGAACCGTGCGACTCCGAATAGCGAACGAGATCCATCCAATGTCGCGCCCAGCGTTCGCCGAACTGCGGCTTGGCGAGGTAGAAGTCGACTTGTGCCGCGTAGTTGTTCGGCGCGTTCGGATCAGGCGGAAGACCGGTGAGATCGAAGGCCAGCCTCCGGTGAAGCGTGTTCGCGTTGGCGCGCGGCGCGGGGGTGAGGGATTCCTTTGATAGCCGCTCGTTCAGCAGTTGATCGACAGTTCTATTCGCATGCGGACGAAGTGGCTGCCATGCCCAGTGCGTGTCGCGGCGTTTGGCCAAATCGAAGTTCTGGCCGGACAAAGCGAGTGCGATGAGGGCGACGGTCGCGCTGCGGCTGAGCATGCCGAGGTAATCTTAACACAGAGATAGAACCTTTACGGAAATGATTTGGTTGTGGCGGTCACGAGTGACCTGATGAGCGTCTCTGCGTCTGCTCGCCTACCGAAGCCTTCCGCAGGGAAGGCGCAAGAATGGCCTGGTGAAACTTCGGGAGCCTTCTATGGGCGCTGATGCCTCTGTGTTCAGAAAAGCCGAGTGGAAACGTACAGCTAGCGGCGGCTACGGCGCCTCCAACCGGGGCGTTTCTT
>VFZQ01000928.1 GCA_016871135.1 Acidobacteriota bacterium
AAACGAATCACCTCCATCCTGCGCTTCTCGAGCGAATCGAAATCACGACGCACGCCTGCAGGGTTGCCCATATCCCAGTTTACACCGGACGCTTGAAAGTCGTCTCTATATTATGCGGGACTCAATAGGGGCGTGGGGAATCGTATACTAAGAGGCAAAATCGCCTTTCTCGTCCGAGAGGGTAAAAAAGGAATTCAGAATGGACTCGATACGCGTATGCGGATGGTTCGGGACCGGCTTGTTTGTGGCCGGCACGGCGTTGTTACCTTTGTATGCGCAGGCGGACAAGTCGTCCTCCTACTACAACTACGCGATGGGGCATCTCTATGCCGACCTCGGGCTAAGTGGCGGCAACAAGGCGGAATTCCTCAACAAGGCGATTGATCACTACAAAAAAGCGTTGAAGGACGACCCGAATGCGGGCTTCATCGGTGAAGAGCTTTCCGAGCTGTACATCCAATCGGGCCGGCTGCGTGAAGCGGTACGCGAATTCGAAGATATTCTCAAAACGAATCCGAACGATCTGACGGCGCGGCGCGTGTTGGGCCGCATTTCGGCGCGGCTGATCGGCGATCCGCAGCAGCGCGGGCTCAATCAGAAGATGCTCGACCAGGCGCTGGAGCACTATAAGAAGATCGCCGAACTCGAACCGGCCGATATCGACGCGCATCTGATGTTGGGCCGGTTGCACAAGATGAGCCGGAATTCGGTCGATTCGAAAACGGCCTATGAAAAGGCGCTGAAGATTGATCCGGAGAACGTCGACGCGCTGAGCGGCCTCGCGATGGTGTATGCCGATGTGGGCGATTCCGTGAAGGCCGCCGAGCTGCTCAAGAAGGTGGCCGACAAGAGCCCGAATCTGCGCACGCTGACGCAACTTGCCGAGGCCTATGAACAGATGCGCGAGTTCAAGCTGGCGGCGCAGACGCTGAAGCGCGCGGTGGATATGCAGCCGGACAACACGGAGTTGCGCCGCGCCTACGCCAATATTCTCGTGCAGGCCGAAGAATTCGACGGGGCGCTGAAGGCGTTCGAGGAGATCGTCGCCGATGAACCTCGCGACGCGGCTTCGTGGTTGCGGCTATCGCAAATTCACATGCAGCTCGGGCACACGGATAAGGCGTTGGAGGCGCACAAGAAGGCCGCGGATCTCGAGCCGAACAATCTCGAAGTCCGTTACAACGCCGTGAATATTCACGAAGCGCAAGGCAAGCTGGCCGAAGCGATCGCCACGATGAAGGAAGTTCTGCAGGATCCGAACACGCGCGCTTCGGCCACCAATACCGAGTCGAAGCGTAACCGTGCGCGATTACTGGAGCGGCTCGCGCAGCTCTATCGCTCGAACGAGCAATACGCCGAAGCGGTGGCGACATTTAAGGAAGTCGGCGAAATCGATAACAAGGAGTTCGGCGCACGCTCGGCGGCACAGATCATCGAGACATGGCGCCAGGGGCGCGATTTCAACAAGTCGATCGCCGAGGCCGATGAAGCGCTAAGAAGATATCCAAACGATCGGATGATCCGCTTGGTGCGCGCTTCGTCGCTGGTCGAAGTCGGCCGGGCCAAGGAAGCGGTCGACGACGTGAAGTCGATGCTCGACGGCAAGAACGATCGCGACGTTCATTTGCAGCTCGCGCAGTTGCACGATCGCGCGAAGAACTATCCGGAGGTCGTTAAATCGCTGGAGGCCGCCGAGAAACTTTCCTCCAACGATGAAGAACGGGAAGCCGTGTGGTTTTCACGTGGTTCGATGCTCGAACGGCAGAAGAAATATGAGGAAGCCGAACGCGAGTTCCGGCGCGTCATCGAGAAGAATCCAAACAACGCGGGCGCTCTGAATTACCTGGGCTACATGCTCGCCGATCGGAATGTGAAACTCGCCGAGGCTGAGAAATTGATCGCCAAGGCGTTGGAGATCGAGCCCGGCAACGGCGCGTATCTCGATTCGCTTGGATGGGCGCAGTTCCGTCTCGGTAAGTTCGACGAAGCGGAGGCGTCGTTGAAATCGGCGGCGCAAAAGCATCCAAAGGACCCGACGATTCAGGATCACCTTGGCGATGTCTATCTCAAGGCCGGTAAGTTGAAAGAGGCGATTAACGCTTGGGACCGCGCTGTAAAGGCGTGGCAGGTTTCATCGGCCGCCGATCGCGAGAACCTCGACATCAACAAGCTGCAGAAGAAGTTGGAAGGCGCCAAGAAGAGCCTGGCGAAAGAGTCGACGACACCGCGGGGCGGCAAGCAG
>VFZQ01000929.1 GCA_016871135.1 Acidobacteriota bacterium
GTGCGACGATCGGCGGATTCCACACGCCGAAGGCGGTCAAAACCGTCGCGCTGGTCGTTGATGGAAAAGTGCAGAAGACCAAGCCCGTTGAGATTCCGGAGAAGGGCCGCGCCTCGGTTGAGTTCATCGGCATCGACAGCGGCTACGGTTTCCACAAGGGCGAGATTCGCATCGACGACGCCGGCGATCCGTTCGCCAACGATGACCGCATGCTGTTTTCGATCGAACGCTCCGACCCGCGACGGATTCTGATGCTGCATTCGGCGCGGGATTCGCGCAGCCCGATCTACATGCGCGCCGCTCTGGATGCGGCTGTTCCCAACGCGTATCAGATCGATGCGACCGCGATTGAATCCACGTCCACGCCGAATCTACAAAACGTCTCGTTCGTGATTCTCGCCGATCCCGGCAACCTGAATGCAACGCTTGAAAACGCGCTGAAGGACTACGTTTCAAAGGGCGGTTCGATTCTGATCGCCGCCGGTTCGCTGGCGGGCGCAACAAACAAACTGGCGGTATCGGGCCTTACGATTAAAGAGTCTCGTCTCGCCTCGCGCAGCCGCGAGATGTTCCAATCGATTGCATCGAAAGAGCCGCTGCATCCGGTGCTCGAACGCACGCTCGGCATTGAGTCGGTGAAATTTTATCAGGTCGTCGCGATGGACCCGGGAACAACCGCAAAAGTCCTCGCGAAGACCGCCGATGCAACGCCGGTGATCTTGGAACAGCGCCTGGGCGAGGGCCGTATTCTGATTCTCGCGTCGCCGCTCGACAACCTTGGAAACAACTTGCCACTGCATCCGGCGTTTCTGCCACTCGCGGAAAAAGCCGCGCATTATCTGGCGCGGCAAGAGGAGTCGACCGGCGTCGTTAGCGTCGGCCAGGGCGTGGAACTTCGCACGGCCACCGAGCGCGCCGGCGCGGTTGAGGTGCTCGATCCGAAGGGAGAGCGTGTTCTGACGTTGGAGCAATCGACGAAGGCGACATCGTTTGCGCCGGCGGCCGAAGGCTTCTACGAAGTGCGCCGCGCGACCGGGCGGTCGACGCTCGTCGCCGCCAACGCCGATCGGCGGGAATCGGATTTCACAAGGATTGAAGAAGAGACCGTTGCGTTATGGAAATCGACGGGCGAGCCCGCCGCCGACGGCCCGAGATCGGCTTCGGGCGAGCGCGTCGAGCGGCGCAGTCCGTGGTGGTGGTTGCTGTTGTTCGTGCTTCTGTTTACGCTGGCTGAAGGAGTGCTGGCGTCGCGTTATCTGTTTGGACAGGGTTCGTCGGAATTCGGCGAGCCTGTAGCGGTTGGATCCGAGGAGGCTGCATGAGCGCGTTAGAGAGTTTAGACCGGTACATCAAGGCGCTAGAGCGGAGAATGCGTCTGGCCGCGTGGACACGCGGGCTTGCAATCGCGGCGCTGTGCGCGCTGGTCGCGACGCTGCTGCTGGTGCTCTATACCAACGCCTCGGCGTTCAACGAGACGACGGTGCTGACTGCGCGCTTCCTGCTCTTCATCGTGCTCGGCCTGGCGATCGCCTTCGGTATTGTCATCCCGCTCATTCGGATCAACCGCGACCGCGCCGCGCGTCGCGCCGAATCGGTGCTGCCGTTCGGCGACCGGCTGCTCACGGTTGTCGAACACCGCAACGAAGCCGATCCGTTTCTCGAACTGATTGCCGCCGATGCGCTGCCGGTCGCGCAAGCCAACGGCGCCGCGGTGATCGTGCCTTCTCGTCTGCTGATCATGACGGGAGCGCTCGCTATTGTTGGCATGGGTGGCATGTGGTGGCTGTTGAACAAAGGCCCGGGCTACTGGGGCTACGGCGCGAATCTGTTGTGGTTCGGCCCGCCGAAGATCGATGCCGGGGCGTTCTACGACATCAACGTACAACCGGGCGACAAAGCCGTGCGCCGCAAGAGCGACGTGACGATCAGTGCGCAACTAGTCGGCCTGCAAGGGACACAAGTGCGTCTCTATGCGCGATACAAAGGCGCCAGCCAGTGGGAACAATCGCCGATGATGCCGCAAGGCGCGGGCTACGAGTTCATCTTCGCCGGACTGCCGGATACGGTCGAATACTATGTGGCTTCTGGCGCTGTGCGTTCGAAGACGTTCAAGTTGACGGCGCTCGATCTGCCGGGCGTGAAGAACATCCGCGTGACTTACGAGCATCCGCCGCAACTCGGCATTAAGCCGACAGTCGAGGAGAAGGGCGGCGATCTTCGCGGCGTTGTTGGCACGAAGG
>VFZQ01000930.1 GCA_016871135.1 Acidobacteriota bacterium
GCCTGAAGATTGGCGCGACGACATGGATCGCGGCTTAAACGTCATAGGTTCGCGCGCCGAATCGCTCGCGCGATTCATCGGGGCCTATGCCACGCTCGCCCGCTTGCCCCGTCCAACGCTAGCCCCGGTTCGCGTTTCGGAGTCCATCCGCCGCGCGGCTCGCATGGAAACTCGGATCCAAGTCGTCATCGACGACGGCCCCGAAATTACGGTTCAAGCCGACGCCGATCAACTCGATCAGGCGCTCATCAATCTCGTCCGCAACGCAACCGACGCCGCTGCACCGGTCAACGGCGCGGTCCGCGCGACATGGCGTGTGGAGCGTTGGCTTCTGGTTGTTGAGATAGTCGACGACGGCCCGGGCCTCGCCGCTACCGCTAACCTCTTTGTTCCCTTCTTTACGACCAAGCCGGGCGGCTCCGGCATAGGCCTCGTCCTCTCCCGCCAAATCGCCGAAGCGCACGGCGGCGACCTGACGCTTCAGAATCGCCTCGACGCTAGGGGTTGCATTGCGCGCTTCCGTCTGCCGTACAATGCTTAGCTGGTAGTAGTTATTCGAGAGGAACCGCCGTTAAATTGCGTTTAGGAGGAAATTATGCGTCTCCGAATGTCCTGCATCGGAATCCTGTTGTTCTCCGGCTCGTTGTTCAGCCAGTCTAAAACGACCGCGTCTCTCAGCGGCGTCATCGAGGATGGTTCATCCGCGCGAGTCGCGGGCGCCAAGATAACGCTCACGAACTCCGAAACCAACGCTCGTTTTGAGACCGTGTCCAACAGCGAAGGCTTATACCTCCTGCCCCTCATCACCCCGGGCGCGTACCGAGTTGAGGCCTCGAAAGAAAACTTCGCGACATGGGTGCGCCGAGGCCTGCAACTTACCGTCGGCCAGGAAGCCACACTCGATATCAAGTTGGAGGTTGGTGCGTCGCAGTCAAGCATCGTGATCACCGCGGATGTCCCGCTCATCGAAGGCCAGCGGACGCAGCAGTCAAACGCCATCTCTCGCGAAGAGGTGCACAACCTCCCGATCAATCGCCGCGACTATCTGACCTTTTCCCTCCTCGCGCCCGGCGTCGCCGATTCCAAGGCCCTTGCCGACTCCAATAGTTTCCGCGTGAAACAGACGCCCGACTCCGGCCTCTCCTTCTACGGTTCCAACGGCCGCGGCAACAGCATCAACGTTGACGGCGGCGAGGCCAACGATCCCGGCGGCGGCGTGCGCCCGACCGTCAGCCAGGAAGCCGTGCAGGAGTTCCAGGTCAATCGTTCGAATTACTCCGCCGAACACGGCTCGGCGCGCGGTGGCATGGTCAACATCGTTACGCGCTCGGGAACGAATCAACTGCATGGCTCCGCCTTTGCCTTCTTCCGGCACCGGTCAATGGACGCCGGCGATCCCTTCGCGATAAACCTCGAAGGAACATCGCTCAAACGCGTCAAGCCTAACTCCAACCGCCAACAATTCGGCGCCACCATCGGCGGCGCGATCGCGCAGGACAAGACGTTCTACTTTCTTTCCTACGAGCAACTGCGGCGCCGCGAAGCCCGTACGGTTCCGGTGCTCACCGATCTCTCGATCTTCGGCCCGACGGCCGATCAGGAAGCCATTCTCTCCCGCCTACCCGCCGCGGCCGCCGGCCAACTGCGGGCCGCTCTCTCCACCCCGGCGCCGGTCCAGGAGATGTTCCGGCGTAATAGCGGCATCTTTCCGTTCGCCACCGACGACAAGAAGGGGCTGCTCCGTTTAGACCACCGTTTCAACGACGCCAACATGTTGACCTTCCGCTACAACGGCACCGGCATCGGCGAAACCAACGACGGCGTCGGCGCGCTCGTCGGGGCATCGCGCGGCTTCATTCAGGACTTCCGCGATCACACCGCGCTGCTCGGTTGGACCCATATGCGCTCCGCGCAGACCGTCAACGAATTTCGCGCTCAGTTTAACCACTACGTCTTCACAACGGCCTCCACCGATCCCCACGGTCCAGCCCTCGAAATCGCGGGCTTCGGCAACTTCAATCGCGATCGCTTCCTGCCCTCCACCACTCTCTCCCGGCGCAATGAAATCAGCGACAATCTCAGTCTCTTCCGAGGCAATCACGCCTGGAAATTCGGTGGCAACGTGCTGATCCGCAACGTCACGCAGGACTCGCAAACTTTCTTCAGCGGCCGCTTTACGTTCGGATCGCTGCCAGGCGGACTCGTAAACGCCACGCTCGCAACGACGTCGATCAACGC
>VFZQ01000931.1 GCA_016871135.1 Acidobacteriota bacterium
ACAAGACTGGCCTCGGCAACGTCGCGCTATAACCTATTCAAGGGCAACTCGGTGTTCTTTCGCGTGAAGGCGTTCGAGCTGTTGAACGAAACTAACAAAGAGTCGGGTACCGACGCCATCAGCTTGCAGTAGAAATTAATTCACAAAGCGGCGGAGACGGACGTTGTTGACGAGTCCCAACATCAGGAACACGCTCAACATGCCGGATCCGCCGTTGCTCATGAGCGGTAATGGAATTCCGGTGACAGGCATGCGGCCGATCACCATGCCGACGTTCACGAGCAAATGAAACAGCAGCGTCGCCGCGATGCACATGCATATGTACATGCCTCCGCGATCGGGCGCGGTCTGGGCGTTCTGAACGATTTGCATCAGCAGCAAAAAGTAAAGCCCCAGCACCACCACCACACCAACAAATCCGTGCTCTTCGGCGAACGCGGCGAAGACAAAATCGGTATGCGGCACCGGCAGGAACTGATAGCGCGTCTGCGTTCCGCGCGTCACACCCTGGCCCCACATGCCGCCATTTCCGATCGCGATCTTCGACTGAATGACCTGATAGCCATCACCCTTCGGATCTCGCGCGGGATCGACAAAGGTCAAGATTCGCGACTTCTGATAGTCCTTCAACAGGAACCAACTCGACGGCAAAAGCACGACCGCGAACAGACCCAAGACCAACGCGTACTGCCAGCGCAGGCCAGCGAGAAAGATGCCCATCAGTAGAATCGGCACGTAGGTAAGCGACGTCCCCAGATCCGGTTGCCGCATGACAAACAACATCGGCAACGCGACCAGCGCGCCCAGTTTGAATAAGTCCTTCCAGTGAATCGATTCCGTCTTCAACTCCGTCAGAAAACGCGCGACGAGTAACACGATCATCGTCTTGCCGAATTCGGAGACCTGGAACAGGAACCCGCCCGGCAGTTCGATCCAGCGCCTCGCCTCGAACACCTTCACACCAAAAAGCGCAGTGACGACCAACAGAAAAATCGTTACGCCGTATAACACCGGCACCTGCCCAAGCAGCGTGTGATAGTCGATCGACGAGACGATCCACATCAGGACCAAACCGGCGACGACAAAGATCATCTGTTTCCACCACATGTTGCGAAACTTGTTTCCCTGCCCCGCGGAGAAGATCTGCAAAATGCCGACCGCGCAGAGCAGCAGCGACAGAAACAGCAGGCCCCAGTCGAAGTCGCGAATTGAGCGGTACGAAGCGGCCATCTTAGAAGCCCTTTGCGCCCAGAGGCGCCAGCGCGAGCGTCGGCGTGCGATTCACGTTGCGGCTCTTCTTGTCGAAGTAGACCTTCATCACGTCCCGCGCAATCGGCGCGGCCTGATCACCGTGGCCACCCGCTTCAAACAGCACCGCGATGGCGATCTCCGGATTCACACGGGGCGCGAACGACACAAACCACGCATTGTCGATCAACTCCTTGGCAAGCTTCGAGGACGACTTCAACAACTCGTTCGACGCCAACTGCGCCGTGCCGGTCTTGCCGCAGACCTCCACGCCGGGCAAGCGCGCCGCGCCGCCCGTACCGCCTTGATTGACCACGCCGTACATGCCGTAGATCACGCGATTGACGTTGTCGAGATTCAGGTTTCCCTTCCGCGGTTCAACACGATTCGGGTCTTTCACCAGATGCGGTTTATGCCACACGCCGCCGTTAGCGATGCCGCCCGTCATCACCGCCAACTGCATCGGCGTCATCGCCAGATAACCCTGCCCGATGGCCACTGAAATTGTATCGCCCGCCATCCACTGTTGCCGCAGCGAGCGCGCCTTCCATTTCGACGAAGGCAGAATGCCGCGCGCCTCATACGGCAGATCGATGCCGGTCTCCTTGCCCAGTCCCGCCAACTCGCCGTACTGCGCAAGATTGTCGATACCGAGCAGCTTGCCCGTATTGTAGAAAAACACGTCGCAACTCACCGCCAGCGCGCGATGCAAGTTCACGGTTCCATGGCCGCTCCGCTTGTGGCAGTGATGATAGTGGCCATAAAAATTCATTCCTCCGTGGCAGGTAAACGTCGTGTTTTCGTCGATGACGCCCTTCTCCAGCGCCGCCAGCGCAACAAGCGGCTTAAACGTCGAGCCCGGCGCCAAGTGCGACTGAATCGCGCGATTGAACATCGGCTTTTCCGGGTTGTTGTAGTACTCGTCCCAGTCCTTCTGCCGGATACGTCCGGCGAACTTGTTCGGATCGAACGCGGGCCGCGACACCATC
>VFZQ01000932.1 GCA_016871135.1 Acidobacteriota bacterium
GACAGCAGCCGACCGCTGAAACAGACACTTACCCCCAACCTCACCTTCTCGCCAACTCGGACCAAGCGGTAACTCCTTTACCTTCAACTCCGCTCCCGCTCACTCCGCGCTAATTTGGACAGCCGTGACCCGAGATACAACCTCCGGGCAGGAGGGCCTCGATCTCCTCGCGCAACTGCAAAGCGTTGACGCGGCGCTGCCCGTCGTTGTCATGACCGCCTGGGGCTCGGTCGAACTCGCCGTCGAGGCCATGCGCCGCGGCGCCCGCGATTTCGTCACCAAGCCCTTCGAAAACGCGCGTTTGCTTGCGATTCTCCGCACGCAGATCGAACTCAGCGAAGCGCTGCGCAAGTCGGCGCGGCTGGAAGCCGAGAACCGTCTGCTGCACGGCGAAGGACGGCCGGCGATGATTGCCGAATGCGAGGCCATGCAGCCGGTGCTTGAGATGATCACCCGCGTCGGGCCTTCGGACGCGAATGTATTGATCACTGGCGAGCCGGGCACGGGCAAGGAAGTCGTTGCGCGCACGCTGCATTCCCTCTCGCTGCGCCGTGAAAAGCCGATGGTCACCGTCAACGCCGGTGGTT
The DNA here is from genome assembly GCA_016871135.1 of Acidobacteriota bacterium. Lineage (GTDB taxonomy): Bacteria > Acidobacteriota > Terriglobia > Bryobacterales > Bryobacteraceae. Next base: position 588 of record VFZQ01000932.1, read on the forward strand.
TGGCCGAAGGAGTGTTCGAAAGCGAACTCTTCGGTCATGTGAAAGGCGCTTTTACCGACGCCAAGATGGACCGTGTCGGCCGCTTCGAACTCGCCGACGGCGGTACGCTGTTCCTCGACGAAATCGCCAACGTGCCCATGAACCTGCAATCGAAGCTCCTGCGCGTGCTCGAAATCGGCGAGATGGAGCGAGTCGGCTCCTCGAAGACCAAGCGCGTCGACACGCGCGTCATCAGCGCGACCAACGCCAATCTTGACACCGAAGTCCGCGAGAACCGTTTCCGCCAAGACCTGCTGTTCCGCCTGAATACCATCGAAATCCACCTGCCGCCACTACGGGAACGCAAAGAAGACATCCCGCGCCTGGCGTCCTATTTCTTGGCGAGCCACGCGCGCCGTTACCGCAAGAACCTGCACGGCTTCGATGCCTCGGCGATGCACTTGTTGCTCGACAACCCCTGGCAAGGCAATGTCCGCGAATTGAATCATGTCATCGAACGCGCCGTGCTGCTCGCGCAAGGCGATCAAATCAGGTCCGTCGATCTCGCGCTGCGTTCGTCGCGCGAATCGTCGGGACGCCTCGAAGACATGAGCCTCGAGGAGGTCGAAGTTTTTCTGATCAAGAAGGCGCTGGCCAAGAACGACGGCAACGTCAGTCATGCGGCGCGCGCGCTTGGACTGAGCCGCAGCGCGCTCTACCGCCGCCTGGAGCGGTACGGTTTGTAGCGATGACGCACGAGCGCCGCGTTCAACTTCTGGCGTTGGCGGCGGGCGCGCCGGCGGTGTTGTACACAGCGTGGCAACTCGCTACTGGGGATTACTCGGCCAAGGTTATCTGGACGGTCGGACTCGTCGTTGGAGGCGCGTGGCTCGGCGTCGCCGCGGCGGTCCGCGAAAAGGTAGCCTCACCGCTGCGCACCGTGTCAAACCTCCTCGAAGCGATGCGCGAAGGTGATTACTCCATCCGTGCCCGCGGCCCCGCGGGCGAAGACGCGCTTGGCGACGTGATGCAACAAGTTAACGCGATGAGCGCGACGTTGCGCGCCCAGCGCCTCGGCGCGCTCGAAGCCACAACGCTGCTGCGCAAGGTCATGGAGGAAATCGATGTCGCCATCTTCGCCTTCGACGAATCGCAGAAACTAAAGCTGCTTAACCGCGCCGCGGAGCGGCTTCTCTCGCAGGCCTCCGAACGCGTCATCGACCTCCCGGCGGCGCAACTCAACCTCGACGAATTTCTCGGCGGGGCGACGTCGCAGACCGTCCAACGCGCCTTTCCCGGAGCAACCGGGCGCTGGGGCATTTCGCGATCGGCGTTCCGCGAAGGCGGACTTCCACACCAACTGCTCGTCATTACCGATCTCACCCGGCCGTTGCGCGAAGAGGAGCTGCAAGCGTGGCAGCGCTTGGTCCGCGTGCTTGGCCACGAGCTCAACAATTCGCTTACTCCAATCAAATCGATCGCCGGCAGCCTTGAATCGCTCCTGCGCAAGGAGCCCTTGCCTGAAGATTGGCGCGACGACATGGATCGCGGCTTAAACGTCATAGGTTCGCGCGCCGAATCGCTCGCGCGATTCATCGGGGCCTATGCCACGCTCGCCCGCTTGCCCCGTCCAACGCTAGCCCCCGTTCGCGTTTCGGAGTCCATCCGCC
>VFZQ01000933.1 GCA_016871135.1 Acidobacteriota bacterium
AACAAGATCATCCGACAGACGACCGGTGGTTTCAAAATTTCAAATGTTTTTGGCTAGCCCTTCTTCAACATTGCGAAGCGCCGGCCGTCTGGGTGGACCTCGATGATTTGCTTCCGGACTTCGTCGTAGATGTGATAACGACCGTCGGGAAAGCATAAACCCATGTCTTCGAACTCATCGATTTCGTCCAACTCGTCGAAGAGCTTGTCCAGGTCTTCGTCGGTTGTCGAGTCGGCTGTTACGTCTGCCGTCGGTTTCAAGCGCATATCGCTGCCTAGCACTACGATACCGAATCCCGCCGCGTTCCGCGCCACTACGCTACAGTCTTAAGATCATGCCGACTCGCAGACTTTTCCTCGCCACCGCCGGCGCGCTTGCCGCGCAACAGCAGACGCCGATCTCGCCCGATCCCGCCGATCGCGATTGGACCGGCGCGAAGCCGATCAAGTACCCGGATCCGGACGTCATCGCGCTCACGCCCGCGTTCCGCAAATACATGATCGGCAACACGTCGATGAAGAAGCTGCACACCGGCACCTCGTGGGCCGAAGGGCCCGCCTGGAACGGCGTCGGCAAGTATATGGTGTGGTCCGACATCCCCGCAAATGTGCAGCTACGATTCGTCGATGACGACGCGCGCGTGACTGTCTTCCGCAACCCAGCCGGTTACAGCAACGGCAACACGTTCGACTACGAAGGCCGCCAGCTTTCCTGCGAACATGGCGGCCGCCGCGTCGTGCGCTATGAGTACAACGGCACGACCACGACGATCGCCGACAAGTTCGAAGGCAAGCGGTTGAACTCGCCCAACGACATCGTCGTGCATCCCGACGGCAGCATCTGGTTTACCGATCCGCCGTACGGCATCGGCGGCAACTACGAAGGCTATCAAGCGCCGAAGGAATTGAAAGAAGCCGTTTATCGCGCCGATCCGAAGACCGGGCGCGTGGAGAAGTTGACCGAAGACGTCAGCGCGCCAAACGGCATTTGTTTCTCGCCCGACTACAAGAAGATGTACATCGCCGACACCGGAGCGCAAGGCCGCGATTTGAAGGTCTGGGACATCGACGGCACGAAGGTCCGCAACGGCAAGCAACTCGTGCAGATGAAAGCGCCTACCACTGGCGCGGTCACCGCGTTTGACGGCATTCGCTGCGACACCGACGGCAACATCTGGGGCGGCGCGCGGCCGGGCGTGATGATCGTTTCGCCGGCTGGCGAGCAGATCGGCATGATTCGCCTGCCGGAAAACTGCGCCAACGTCTGCTTCGGCGGGCTGCGCCGCAACCGCTTGTTCATGACCGCGAGCCAGGGTTTGTATGCGCTTTACGTCAACGCCACTGGCGCTCATATCGCCTGACGCGCTACGCTAGTGATTGCTTGTTGCGGGAGAGACCGGCTTCTCGCAAGCCGGCGCCGAAGGAGCAACCGCCCCGGAATCTCTCAGGCAAAAGGACCGCCTCAGGCACGTCGAAATCTGGAAAGTGGCGATCGAAACGCCCGCCGAAGGAATAGCGCTCTCAGGCGAACGGACAGATGGGGCAATTCACTCCGAGGAATCTGTCATGAGCCCCTTTGTTCGCCGGCATATCGGTCCTTCGTCCGCTGATATCGATGCGATGCTCGCCACGATCAGCGCGCGGTCGCTTGATGAATTGATCGCGCAGACGATCCCGTCGTCGATTCGGCAGGCCGCGCCGCTTGCAATCGGCAAGGCGTTGACGGAGGTCGAGGCGCTGGAACGCATGCGCGAAGTGGCGTCGAAGAATCAGGTCTTCACGTCGCTAATCGGAATGGGTTACTACGGCACCGTCGTGCCCGGAGTGATTCAGCGCAATATCCTTGAGAACCCCGCGTGGTACACGGCCTACACGCCGTATCAGCCGGAGATCAGCCAAGGCCGTCTGGAAGCGTTGCTGAACTTTCAGACGATGATTTGCGATCTCACCGGGCTGGATGTTTCAAACGCGTCGTTGCTTGATGAAGGCACGGCGGCGGCCGAAGCGATGGCGTTGGCCAACCGTTCGGTGGCGTCGAAGTCGAATACGTTTTTTGTCGACGCGCAGGTGCATCCGCAGACGCTCGCCGTTATCGAAGCGCGTGCGATTCCGCTGGGCTGGGAGATCGTGACGGGCGATCCGCTGGCCGGCATTCCGGAGTGCTTCGGCGCGCTGCTGCAATACCCCGGAACCAATGGCGAGATTCGCGACTTGCGGCCCGCGATCGATGCCGTGC
>VFZQ01000934.1 GCA_016871135.1 Acidobacteriota bacterium
AGCATTCCCGGATCTGACGAACTTTGGGGGCGTTATCCAACAGCCCATGAGGCCCGAGCTGCCCAAGCCGTGAGCGTGGCCGACAAAATCGACACGTTGCGTTCGTGCTTCGGCGTCGGCATGATCCCGAGCGGCTCGAAAGATCCGTTCGCCTTGCGCCGCGCCGCGCAGGGCGTTGTGAAGATCTTGGCCGAGGGCGATATCGACCCAGACGTGCCGAAGTTGATTGGTGGTAATGAAGCATTACGAGACTTCTTCTTTGATCGCCTCCAACACTATTTGAGCGAAAAGGGAATTCCCTATGATATTTCGAGGGCGGTTGTCAGCCGCTGGCGGCCAGCAGAATCTTTCGGTGTGAAGTCTTTGCTTCAAGTCGTGAATGGATTTGACAATTGCCGCAGGACTAACCCGGAGATGTTCTACCAGCTCAGCCAATCGATTAAACGAGTGCGGAACATCATCAAGGGCAATGAGGATCTATCCGGAGCCATCTTACTGCAAGACCTGACAATTGCGGAAGAGGTTGCGTTAGTTCGTCAACTAAATGTGCTCAGAGATCAGACCGAATCGCTTTTCAGTAGTAGCCGTTTTGATGAGTACTTCAACTTACTGGTTGAATCAGCTCCTATCGTAACGGCATTCATCGACAACCTGCGGGTACTGGATGTGCAAGAGCACGATAGAACCCGCAGAATTCGGATCCTCTCGCGAACCGCAACGGCGCTTAATGCCGTTGCCGATTTCTCGGAGATCGTTACTAGCTAGTTTCACCAACCAAACAGGAGCATCTGGATGAAGAGATACGTCTACAGCTTCGGCGGCGGAAAAGCCGACGGAAACGGAAAGATGAAAGAGATTCTCGGCGGCAAGGGCGCCGGCCTCGCGGAAATGACCACCGCGGGCGTGCCCGTGCCTCCCGGTTTCACCGTGTCCACCGAAGTCTGCAACATCTACTTCGAGAACAATCAACACGTTCCCGAAGAGATTGAACAGCAGTTCGACAAAGCGCTGGCGAAGCTCGAAAAGACCTTCGGCAAGAAGCTCGGCGATCCGAAGAATCCGCTGCTGCTCAGCGTGCGTTCGGGCGCCCGGTTCTCCATGCCCGGCATGATGAACACGATTCTGAACCTTGGCATGAACGACGAGACCGTCGCCGGCCTCGCCGCCAAGACCGGCAACGAGTGGTTCGCCTACGACTGCTACCGCCGCTTCCTCCAGATGTTCGGCGAAGTCGCCATGGACATCCATATGGAAAAGTTCGATCACGTCTTCGACGCGCAGAAAGCCAAGCGCAAGACGAAGCTCGACACCGACCTTACCGCCCAGGACCTGAAGGACATCGTCGAGGCGTACAAGAAGATCTACGTCAAGGAAACCGGCAAGGCATTCCCGCAGGATGCGCTCTCGCAGTTGAAGCAGGCGCGCAACGCCGTGTTCCGTTCGTGGTGGAACGATAAAGCTGCCTACTACCGCAAGATGGAAAAGATCCCGGATTCGATCGGCACCGCGGCCAACGTGCAGGCGATGGTCTTCGGCAACATGGGCAACACCTCGGCCACCGGCGTCGGCTTCACGCGTGACCCCGGCAACGGCGACAAGATTTTCTACGGGGAGTTCCTGGTGAACGCGCAGGGCGAGGACGTCGTCGCCGGCATTCGTACGCCGGAGCCGATCATGGACCTGCAGAAGATCATGCCCGATGTTTTCAAGCAGCTCTTCGACACCACGCAGATGCTTGAGAAGCACTACAAGGACATGCAGGACTTCGAATTCACCGTCGAAGAAGGCACGCTCTACATGCTCCAGACGCGCAACGGCAAGCGCACCGGTCCCGCGGCCGTGAAGCTCGCCGTCGATATGTGCGAAGAGGGCCTCATCACCAAGAAGGAAGCGGTGATGCGCGTTGCGCCGGCGCAGCTCGATCAACTGCTGCACCCAGTATTCGACGCGGCTTCGCTCAAGTCGCTCACGCTGCTGACCACCGGTATCGCGGCATCGCCCGGCGCGGCCGTCGGACGTGTGGCGTTCAGCGCCGAAGATGCCGTCGAGATGGCGAAAACTTCGCCGTCGTTGCTCGTCCGCAAAGAGACCACCCCGGACGACATCGCCGGCATGGACGCGGCTAAGGGCATTCTCACTGCGATCGGTGGCAAGAGCTCGCACGCGGCCGTTGTGGCGCGCGGCATGGGCCGTCCCTGTATCGTCGGCGCGGGAGAAACCTCGATCGACGAAA
>VFZQ01000935.1 GCA_016871135.1 Acidobacteriota bacterium
CGATTCCGCCATCAAGAAGTCGCGCGATGTGCGGGTGATCGAGCGCGGCCAAAATCTTCCGCTCTTTGACGAAGCGCCTTCGAAACGATCCCGCGTCCAGCCCCGGCCGCAAGAATTTGATTGCCGCGCGAGCAACGCCGTCGGTCTGCGCTTCATGCACAACGCCGAGCCCGCCTTCGCCGATCCGCCGGCCAACCTTCCAACGTCCCGCGCGCACGCCTTCCAGCGACTCTTCCAAATGCTCCAGCACCGGCACTTCCAGCAACCCGCCGCCTGTCTCCATCTCGGCCAGCATCGATTCCAACGCCGCCCGCAACTCCGCGTCGCCGGCACACTCGCGCTCGACGTACGCCGCCCGATCCGCCGCGGACAGCGCGGTCGCTTCATGAAACAGCGATTCGAGACGTTGAAAGCTGGATTTGTCCATCCGTATTGAATCTCGCAAAAACCGAACGGCAAGTATCAGGGTTTTAGTCGCGTCCCGAGCCACGCCTTCGCAAATGACCAATCGCGCTTGACCGTAATCACGGACACCTCGAGTATCTCGGCGACTTCTTCGAACTCCATTCCGCCAAAGAACCGCATCTCAACAACGCGCGCTTTACGCTCATCCTGCTGCGCCAATTCATCCAGCGCCGCGTCAAGATCCAACACCTCGTCCAACCGGAACGCCAACGCGCCGGCGGCGTCCGCGCTATTTCCTTCGAGAGTAATTTTTTGCCAGTCGCCGCCGCGCCGGTTCGCCGTCTTGGCGCGAATATAGTCGACAACGACGTTGCGCATCGCGCGGCTTGCTACCGCCAAGTAGTGCGTCTTCGACTTGAAGGCCGCGCCGTTGATTCGCATCCACGCCTCGTGGACCAGCATCGTTGGATGCAGCGTCGGATGGTTCACGGACTTGCGAATGTGGAACGAGGCAATTTTTCGAAGCTCGCCGTACAATTCGCTGATTTCGGCGTTCTCCATGGTCAGGCTAAGATCTCCTTCCGCACCACGCCTTCGACATCGGTCAGCCGGAAATCACGACCCTGATAGCGATAGGTCAGCCGAGTGTGATCGATTCCAAGACAGTGTAGCAATGTCGCGTTGACATCGTGCACGTGCACGGGCTTATCGACAATGTTGTAAGAGTAGTCATCGGTCTCGCCGAAACTCAGCCCCCGTTTGATGCCGCCGCCTGCGAGCCAAATCGTATAGCAACGCGGGTGATGATCGCGTCCGTAGGTCTGCTTTGTCAACACGCCCTGACTGTAGATCGTGCGGCCAAACTCCCCGCCCCAAACGAGCAACGTGTCGTCGAACAGCCCGCGCTGCTTCAGGTCTTTAATCAACGCCGCCGACGGCTGATCGGCATCCATACATTGCGGCGGCAACTGGCGCGGCACTGACTCGTGATGATCCCATCCCATGTGATAAAGCTGAATGAATCGCACGCCGCGCTCGGCCATCCGCCGCGCCAAAATGCAGTTGGCCGCATACGTACCAGGCGTACGCGCATCGGGGCCATACAACGCAAACGTCGACTCCGGCTCCTTCGATAAATCGGTAAGCTCCGGCACGGACGTCTGCATACGAAACGCCATTTCATACTGGGCGATGCGTGTTGCAATCTCGGGGTCGTGGAAGTCCTTTCGATTCGACTCGTTCAACGCCGCGATATCGTCCAACATCGAGCGGCGCACCCGCGGCAACACGCCATCGGGATTCGACAGATACAGGACCGGGTCGCCCCCGCTGCGAAACTTCACACCTTGATAACGCGTCGGCAAAAACCCGCTGCCCCACAAACGGTCGTAAAGCGGCTGATCGAAACGCCGCCCGCTGCCTCGCGAGATCAACACAACAAACGCCGGCAAATCCTTGTTCTCGCTGCCGAGCCCGTAGCTAATCCAAGAACCAAAACACGGCCGCCCAGCGATTTGGCTGCCCGTTTGAATAAACGTGATCGCCGGATCGTGATTGATCGCCTCGGTATGCATCGACTTGATCACCGTAATGTCATCGACGATCGACGCCGTGTGCGGAAGCAACTCGCTCAACCACGTGCCACTCTTTCCATGCTGCGCGAATTTGAACTTCGACGGCGCCACAGGAAACGATTTCTGATTCGACGTCATTCCCGTCAACCGCTGGCCCTTGCGAATCGAATCGGGAAGCTCTTCGCCAAAACGCTCGGCCAATTTCGGTTTCGGATCGAATAGATCAAGCTGCGAGGGTGCGCCACTCTGATG
>VFZQ01000936.1 GCA_016871135.1 Acidobacteriota bacterium
CGCGATCGGCCAGCGGTTGATCGCCGTTCTTCGATCCTGCGGTCGTCATCACCACATACGACGGCAGATCCTTGCTCTCGCTGCCGAGCCCGTAGTACAGCCACGCGCCAAGCGACGGCCGGCCCGCGAGCTGAAAACCGGTTTGGAAAAACGTGATGCCCGGATCGTGGTTGATCTGCTCGGTGTGCATCGTTTTGATGAAGCACAACCTGTCGGCAACCTTGGCCGTGTGCGGCAACAATTCGCTGACCCATGCGCCGGACTTGCCGTGCTGTGCGAAGTTGTAGATCGACTGCGCGACGGGGAACTTCGTCTGCGTCGCCGTCATCGCCGTAAGTCGCTGGCCCATGCGGATCGAACCGGGCAACTCCTCGCCGTGCATCTGCTTCAACCGCGGCTTGTAATCGAACGTCTCAATCTGCGACGGCCCACCGTACATGAACAAATAGATGATGCGTTTCGCTTTGGGCGCGAAATGCGGCAGCGCGCCTTCCTCGGCGGCGAGGAGTTGTTGCAGCGCGGCCAGGCCCGCGGGTGATTTGGTTAGAAATTGGCGGCGGTCCATGCGCTACTCCTTCGTCACCGCGGCGTCGAGGTTGAGGATCTGGCTGGCCACGGTCATCCATGCGGCGTGTTCGACAGGATCGATCGATTCGTCGCGTTTCGACTCGCCCTGCTTCAACATCTGCACCGCCGATTCTCTCTTGGACAAGAACCTGTCTTTTGCGTACGCGAGCATCTGCGCCAGCGCCTCGGACTCCTTCGCGCGCGGAGCGCGGCCGGTGACCAGGCGGAACGTGTGCGCGATGCGTTGATCGGCCGGCGATTCCTGAATCGCGCGCTGCGCCAGCACCCGCGCGGCTTCGAGGAACTGCTCGTCGTTCATCAGGTGCAGCGCCTGCAGCGGAGTATTGGTGCGGCCCTCGCGCACCGTGCAACTCTCACGCAGCGCCGAATCGAACGTCGCCATGAAAGGAGGCGGCGAAGTCCTTCGCCAGAATGTGTACAAGCTGCGCCGATAAAGATTTTCGCCGTGATCAGCCACGTAGTCCGCGCCGCCGTTTTCGCTCCACAATCCAGCGGGTTGATACGGCCGAACCGAGGGCCCGCCCGTCTTTTCAATCAATAGCCCCGATACAAGCAACGCTTGATCGCGGACCATTTCGGCGGGCATGCGAAAACGCGGACCGCGAGCCAGCAGCCGGTTGTCGGGATCGCGTTCGCGCAACGCGCCGGAGACATTCGACGACTGCCGGTACGTTTCGCTCATCACGATCGTCTTCCACAATTTCTTCATGTCCCAACCGGAGTCCATGAACTCGACCGCGAGCCAATCAAGCAGCTCCGGATTCGAAGGCCAATCGCCTTGCGCACCGAAGTCTTCGACGGTTTTGACGATGCCCATGCCGAAGGCCATCTGCCAGATGCGATTCACCGTCACACGCGCCGTCAGAGGATTGGCGCGATCGGTCAACCACTGCGCGAGACCAAGGCGATTGGCGGGCGCGCCGGCAGGCGTCGCGTGAAGAACGGCGGGCGTTCCGCGATCGACTTTCGCGCCGGGCTTGTCGTAGGCGCCGCGCAGCAAAACGTGCGTGTCCGGGCGCGAAGGATTTTCGCGCATGACCATCACAGTTGGTAGCGAACGATCGAACACTTCGGCGGCCTTGCGCGCGGCGCGTTCGTCACTAGCCAGCTTCTGAATCTCCGGCGCGGCGGCAAGCGCGGTGAACGCGCGCCGAACAAATCCGGACTCGACGGCTGTTCGCTGCGTCTTCCGCGCCACGGCGCCAAGCGAGTCGCCAAGCGCAAGCATTTCGACTTCGTTCGGATCGAGCACATCGTTGAAGGAGCGGAACTCGCGCATCGTACCTTTGAACCTATGCGGCCAACCTCCGCCCGCGCCGAACGTCAGTTTGCCAGGCTTGCGGAAATCCTGATTCAACGCATCGAGCAGAATTTCTAACTGAGCCGGCTTCCCGTTAACGTAAAGCTTCACGCCATTGGCCAGCCGCGTGCCGTCGTAGCTGATGGCGATGTGCGTGGCGGCGCCGGTTGGCAGCGGCTGTTTCGAACGCACAATGATGGCATCGTCCAAACGGCGGACCGCGAAGTGGGCTTCGAGATAGCCCTTGTCGAGATTGACGCCATAGCCCTCCGAGTACAACTCCGTTCCGTTCATTCGTTGGAACAAAACTCCATCGGGCGATTGCGGGTTGATACGCAGCGC
>VFZQ01000937.1 GCA_016871135.1 Acidobacteriota bacterium
TCCGGCCTCCGGCGCGTTGATGTAATAAGGCGGCATCACCAGCAACGCCGCCGCGCCGGCCTTCTCCATCTCACGGGCCATATGACATGCGATCGCCGTGTTGAAGCCCACGCCGGCAACAACCGGCATGCGGCCGTTGATCGCCTTCACCGCCACGCGAACCGTTTCAATCGATTCATCCGGCGTCATCGAATAGACTTCTCCCGTGCCGCCCGCGATCACCTGCGAGCAGAACGGAAAGCCCGCCATCCAGTCGCAGTTCTTCTCAAGCGCCGCGAGGTCTAGCGAGAGGTCTTTTTTGAACGGCGTGATCGGAAAACCAAAACAGCCGTGAAATGTTTTTTTCGGATCGAGCATTTTCTGTATCACCAGCGAGGAAGAATTCGTTTCCAGTTCGGGTCGACGTGTTTGCACATTTCCGCTTCGTCGTCCCGTTTGCGGTAGGGAAGTTTCTTGTAGCGCTCTTCGCCGCGCGCCACTTGATCATAGTCCAACTCGACGCCAAGGCCGGGCTTATCGGGAATCACAACGCAGCCTTTCTCGAACTGCACGCGTCCGCCAACGATAACTTCATCGACCGAAGTCTGCCACGGATAGTGTGTGTCGCAGGCGTAGGTCAGAGCCGGGCAAACCGCCGCCGCGTGTGTCATCGTCATCAGACTCACGCCAAGGTGATTGTTCGAGTGCATCGACATGCCGAGCCCCAGCACTTCGCACAGATCCGACAACTTCTGTTGCGCGCCAATGCCGCCCCAGTAATGCGGATCGGAGAGAATGATCTGCACGCCATCGGTCTCTTTAGCGACGGGCACGTGAGCAAAACAGGTCGTCGCGACGTTGGATGCCAGCGGCGTGTCGTTGCCGTTGGCCAGCAACCGTCGCCGCACTTCAGCCATGCCTTCAATCGCCGCGCAAGGATCTTCGAGATACCCGCCGTCGGACAACTCGCCCTTCAGCGATTCGCCGACATGCACGGACGTATCGATGCTCCACGCGCAATTCGGATCGATTCGCAGCGGATACTTCGGACCGAACTCCTGCCGCAGCGCGCGAATCGCCGCGATCTCTTCTTCCGGAGGCAGAACCCCGCCTTTGAGTTTGATCTCCTTGAAGCCGTACTGCGCGACCATCTGCTTGCAAGACCGAACAACCGCTTCGGGCGTCAGAATCTCGCCGTACTCGTCCTCGCGAACGTCATCGCCCATACCGCCGCCACCAGCGTGTTTATAAAACAGATACGCCGAGTAAGGCACACGATCGCGGCACCGTCCGCCCACCAGATCGCACAGCGGCCGCCCGAGGGCTTTGCCGATCGCATCCAGACAAGCGACCTCAATCGCCGCGAACGTCCGCGCGTGTGTATCGAGCGGATTCTCGCCCGGCACCAGCCACGTCTGCGAACGCGCGCCGCCGGCCGCCTCCACCGCCTGCGCGTTGATGTATTGACGGAACGCGGTCAACTGAAATGGGTCCATGCCCTCGACGCGCGATCGAACCGATTCGAGCGCCGCCACGGGACCGTCACCGCCGTACGTCTCGCTAATGCCGGTTATGCCGTCGGTAGTGACGACTTCAACGATCGTGCGCAGCGCGTATGGCGCGTGCAGTCCGTAGGATGAACGCAGCGGACCATCGGCAACCGCGATCGGATGCAGCTTCAGTTGTTTGATTTTCACGGAAGGAAAAGGAGGACGGCGGGGGAGGAACTACTTGCGCATGCCGCGCTTGAGGCTCTTCAACTTTTGCTGCCGGCGCTTCTTCGCGTTGCGCTTCGGCTTCTTGATGATGAATGTGCCGCTGCCGATGTATTCGGCGCTGTAGAGATTGCTGTCGTTTGCCAAGAAAAACTCCTGTTCTCCAGTGTAACGCAACTGTCAGTGCGACATCGCATAAACCACGTAGTTCACTCCGATTCGGATGCCGAGCGCGGAGAACTTCTCGGGATAACGCGGTTCATCGGCCAGTTGCCACGAGTCGCCCAGATCGGAATTGAATGCCATCGCGACCATGATGTGGCCCTTATCGTCGCGGACGACGCGCCAGGACGCCGTATCGCCGTCTGCCCGGTAGGCGTGGCCGCGAGAGATCAGACTACGATAGTTGCCGACCTGATAGCGGTCCTTGATGTCGAAGACCGTTTGAAAAATCGCGTCGCCATCCCGCAGGTCCTCGACCTCGCGATCGGGAAAAATCTTGCGCAGACCCGTTTGAAAGCTCTGC
>VFZQ01000938.1 GCA_016871135.1 Acidobacteriota bacterium
GTTGGACAACCCGAACTTCTCCGAGCCGAACAGCAACGCCACGCGGCCCTTGGATCGCCGCATCTGCTTTGCCGCGTCGATCAAGCTCTTGCAAGGCATCTCCACATCGCGCGGGCCGAGAGCTGTCGTGCCGATGACCAGATGACAATCGGAGACCGCCTCCGCCACCGACGAAAAATCCCTCGCCTGTTGCAACACCGCATCCGCTTTGACGCCGCTTCGCGCCTCTTCCGCCGCCACACGATACGCTTCGACGAGCCGCAAATCGTCGAATCCAAAGTTCGACATCGCGCGCGCGGCTGCGCCGATATTCAGCGAATTCCTCGAGCGGACCAGGACCACACTTAGGTTCTTCAAAACAGATTGAGCTTAATAGATTCGCCGGCGCCGGTGGCTTCGTAGCGCGAACCGCGAGTCACCAGAATCGGAAATGAGTAACGGTCGCCCACATCCTCCCTGACAATCTGCACCGTGTCCGCGCGTGGTTGCAGAAGCGTTCCCGACTTGTCCACCGCGACGAGAAACGAGCGCGGCGAGTTCTGCGATTTGTAGTAATACGCAGCGGCGCTCTTCAAGTGATTCTTGCCCGCCGCGAGCGGCGCCGCCGTCCAGACACACTCGCGCTTGGACGGCTCGAACTGCGCTTCCAAGAGAGCGTAACCGCCGTCCTTGTCGACGCCGAGAAGCGTAATCGCCGGCCGGAACTTCATGCCCGCGTGAACGGCGATCTGTTGCTGTTCGAAAGGCCGGTAGGGTCCATCGTGAACGCCATCGGCTCGGACGGCCTTGTCGCCGCGCACGAGAAGAACGGTTGCCGCGATCTTGCCGTTTCGCAGTCCCGCAACTCCGATGACCGCCATGTCGTTCTCATCGCCTGGAACCGCCGCGCTACGCGACAACAGCGGTTCGTAGTCGAGTGTGAGTATCTCCTCGGTCAACACCGGAGCACCCCCGGGACGGACCGGTGTTTCAGCAACTTCGATCCACGCCACGTGTATGCGTGCATTTCCTTGCTTAGCACTACCAGCGGCCGGTCGATCAGTTTTTCCCCATCGGCCAGCGGGACCGACGCCGGGGTGTTGGTTTCGGCCGGCGCCGCCGATAGCACCGCCGCTTTTCGCCAGGCCATCCAATACTCACCGACACGCTCCATAACGTGCCCGCACTCGGGCACGATCGGCACCGCTCCAGGTGCGGCCGTGCGGCCCCAGTCCACCGTTTTGAAATGCTGGTATTCTCCCTTGTCCGGCCGCGTCTCCAGAAACTGCGACGAATGAATCGCGCCGGTTTCCGGAACGGCGAATCCGATCAGTAATTCGACGCCAATGCCATTGTAGAGAACCGCGGTCGAGACGGAAGCGGGAGTTTCAGTCTTGCCTTGCATATTCGCGCATGCAGCGAGTTCCAGATAACCGCCGGCCAACGTAATCGCCGACCGGCGCGTCATCCTAGCTCACTTGCCCTTTCCGGTTGATCTTCATGTAGTCCCATCCTCGCAGCTTCAACTCGCATAATCCACACAGCACAGTTGGGTCCGAGGAATGATAGCTCATCACACAGTACTCAAGTTCGTCATGCGCATCCTTCTGCCAGCCGGCCGGCTGTGTGCCTGTTTCTGAATCGGTTGGATTCGAGAAATGGCCGCGCGCGTGGGCGAGAAACACACAGTGGCCAAGTTCGTGGATGAGCAGTTCGGTTGTGTCGCCGGTGTTGAACACGAAGAACACGGCGTGCGTGCGGTCCGTATGACCGTCCACGTCGGACGCCATTCCGACCAATGCCGAACCCGCCGAAAGATTATGGGGACCAAAAACGTTCCAGCGGAACAGGATCATGCCTTCCTTCGCGAATGGGAACTCTTTCGAAGTCTGCTCAAAGATTGTAATGGCGTGGTTGTCGCAGAGCAGCTTGTACTGAGCGGCGTCGGAGGCTCCAAACAGGTTGGCGCTCGGGCCGCCGGCGGCCTGACGGTCGTTTTTGAACTGCGTATACGATTTGAACCGGGCCGGGTAGGCGCCCGGGTCGCTTAGCGTCGCGTCGCGGATGAACGGCGTCGACGTCCCCAGGGCCGCGACGGTTTTCTGATACGCCGTCTTCCAACGAACCTGAATCTCCTCGGCCGCCATCCCTTCTTCGGCCTCGAATAACACAGCCGCCTTTTCATATTCGACGAGGTCGATAAGATCCAGTGGAGGCGTGCTCGCGCCGATGTA
>VFZQ01000939.1 GCA_016871135.1 Acidobacteriota bacterium
CGCTATATTATGCGGGACTCAATAAGCGCCGCCAGGTTGCCTCCGAGGATTTTCGCTGCACCGTCGGCTGAAACGCCGCAGGTTTCAAGCGCCTCCGCCTGCGCTCGATAGACGCCGCTCACCCAGCCGCGCGGAAAAAACGACGAGTCGGTGCCGAACAGCAATCGTCCTTCGCCACATACCGCCAGCGCCTTTTGAAAAACATCGGTCAGCGTCAGCGGCGCTTCGCAATACTTCATCCAGCCGTTCGAACTCGAAGTATCCAGAAACACGTTCGGACACAAATCCGCCAGCATCAACGCTTCGCGGAACATCCCAGCGCCGAAATGCGGAATGATGAAATTGATCGAAGGATTCCGAAGCGCGACACCGTGCATGTCGAGCGGATTCGAAAAACGCATATCGAACGGCGACGGTAGTCCGAGTTTTTTCCGGACGCCCACACTCAGCACGCCGCAGTGTACAAAAACGTTTCGTCCTTCGGCGGCGTTCCAGAACGGAGCCAGAGCGTCGTCGGCCACGCTGTATCGATGCATCGCCGGAAAAAGGCACATCGTTCGCAGGCCGGCGCGGAAGGCGCGCCGTGCGCGGTCCATGGCATCGGGCGCCATCGGATTCAACATGAATTGACCGTGGAACCGGGAAGGATGCCGCGCGATCGCTTGCGCCACCGAGTCCTCATCGCCATGCAGACTGGCGATCAACGAGGCACTGGCGACATTATGGCGGTCTAACTCGGCCACCCACCGATCGGCATCGGCTGCCTCCCAGCCCAATTGCGCGCGGACTTCATTCGCCGCCCGGCCGCCGGTCAACAGCGTATAGAACGAATCTCCGAAAAAATGCACGTGTGCATCGCGAACGGCGATATCACCCCACAGTGTCTGCACGGCTAGACTCCGGCTGCGTTCGACGCCGAATCGCCCTGGTAGCGCGTGATCCCCGCCGCCAGCGCCAGTTGCGTCAACCCGGCGACGTTGTTGACATTCAACTTCTTCATCATCGTCTTGCGGTAGCTGCGCACCGTTTGCAAGCCGAGATCCAGCATCACGGCGATCTCTTTGCTCGTCTTGCCCTCGGCCACCAGCCGCAATACTTGCAACTCGCGCGGCGAAAGTCCTTCCAGCATCGAAGGCACCGGCTTGGCTTCCAGATCTCCCTTTTGAATCCGCACCAGCAGTTTCTCGGAGACCTGCGGGCTCATGTAGAAGCCGCCTTTAGCCACGGCGCGAATCGCATCGACCAAATCGGAGTCCGATGCCTTTTTCAAAACAAACGCCCGAGCGCCGCTGCGAATCGCGCTCACGACCGAGTGTTCATCGTCGTACATCGACAGAATAATTACTTTCGTTTCCGATGCATGACGCAGTATTTCGATTGTCGCCTCGACGCCATTCAAACCCTGCAGGCCAATGTCCATGACGACCACATCGACCGTGTTCTTCTTGCAAAACGTCACCGCGTCAGTCCCGTTCTCGGCCTCGCCGATAACAGAAAACTCCTCCTCAGTGCGCAGAATCGCCTTGATTCCGTCGCGAAGGATTTTGTGATCGTCGACTAATAGGACGCGAAAAGGCATGCCGGAAAGACCCTAACCCTCGACAACAATTCCGCCTTAGGATGTTTGGATCTTTACGATTGTACCTTGTCCAGTGCCGGATTCAATGATAAATTTTAGACCCGCCGCGGCGGCGCGGGCCTGGGCCAGCATCAAACCGGCGCCATGCCCCGAGTCCGGGTCGAAGCCGACTCCGTCATCGGACACCTCGGCCGTCAACGCCTCCGCACCCGCATGAACACGTACCTGGATAACGCTCGCCCGAGCGTGCCGTATTGCGTTGTCGAGCGATTCTTCCAAGACTCGAAACACGGCTCCTGCCAATTCCGGGTCGTATCGCTTTTCGTTGGAAATCTCTAAGGTTACTTGCCCTTCGGTCCGCGAACGCGCGGCGTCGACCAGTCGCTCCACCGCCATCGCCAGGCCCGATCGCTCCACGACATTCGAGTGCAGTTCGTTGCTGACCTCGCGCACCGCAGTCATCGCGGCTTCGAGCGCCTCGCGAATTTCGGCAGTCTGTTCCTTCGTCAGGCCCAGCGCGCTCAACTGAAAGCCGATACCCGTCAGCGCCGGCCCGGCGTCGTCATGCAAACGACGCGCCGCGCTCCTGTTGGATGACGAGATCAGCCAGCCGCTGCACGGCCTATTTACGGG
>VFZQ01000940.1 GCA_016871135.1 Acidobacteriota bacterium
CGATCCGCCCGCGTTCGAATGCAGTGCCAGATAGTTGTTGACGCCGCCGGTCTGAATGCCCGGAGCGAGTTTAACCAGCAGCATCGCGCTGTTACCCATGACCGGCAACTCCATGAGCGACTTGTTATCGATCACGCGTCCCGACGAAACAGCGTTGGTCTCCAGCAATGGCGCCTCCGACGTGACGTTGATCGTCTCGGTTACGCCGCCTACTTCGAGGTTCACGTCGATCTGAATGCGGGACGACACCGGCAGTTCGATATTGCCGCGCCGCGTCTTCTTGAACCCCGTCATCTCGGCCGTGATCTCGTACATGCCGGGCATGAGGAGATTCGCCTCGTAGTAGCCGGTAGCGTTGGTTTTGATCGTCTGCGCTACACCAGTAGCCGAGTTGCGTACGACCACCGTCGCGCCGACAATGGCGCTGGCCTGCGGGTCGATCACGCGGCCAAATAACATCGACCGCGTCTCCTGGCCGAAAGCCGAAAGACACAGCAATCCACAAAGTGCGAGTACACGCATGATGACAACCTCCCGTGCGGTGATTGTCATCAGTGTAACGCAGCAAGATCAGAAATAGAGTTTCAACGCCATCTGCATCTGACG
This sequence comes from Acidobacteriota bacterium, assembly GCA_016871135.1. Classification (GTDB taxonomy): domain Bacteria; phylum Acidobacteriota; class Terriglobia; order Bryobacterales; family Bryobacteraceae. Next base: position 607 of record VFZQ01000940.1, read on the forward strand.
CGCCGAGTTAGAAACGGCGGTGATGCGGCCAAACGTTCCCGCTCCCACCGTGACGTTTGGATTGGCGAAGTACGGCGAGTTGGACAGGTTGTATGCCTCGGCGCGATACTGCAAACGCAACCGCTCGGTGAAATTGAAGTACTTCGAGATCGTGAAGTCGATGCTCTTCAAGCCCGGACCCCACACCGAACCGCGGCCGGCGTTGCCGATCGTCCATTGCGCCGGCGAAGAGAACGCCGTTGTATCGAACCAACGATTCACGGTGCGCTCGCCTTTTGCCAGATTCGGATTGCGGCTCAAGTTCGGGTAGGTTGCCGATCCGCAGTTGCAAGTATCGATGCTGTTGCCCGGATTCAACGGGAAGCCCGCCTGAATCGTGCCGATCGCGCTGACTTCCCATCCACCAGCGATCGCATCTAGCGCGCGGTTGCGAATGTCGAACTGTCGTCCTTTGCCGAACGGCAACTCGTACACAGGCGCAACCGTGAAACGGTAAGGCGCGCTGTCGAGCGAGATACCACGATCGAGATTGCGGTTGCCCAGTGGATCGCGATAGCCGTTTTCGCCCCGGTTGATCAACTTCGAAAACGTGAACGACGCGAGGTAGCTTAGGCCCTGCGAGAACCGCCGCTCGCTCTTGATCTGCATCGAATGATAGCTCGACGAACCGATCCAGCTAGCCGAAGTCACGCCGTTCGGATAACGCGGATAACGAACGAACGGCGCAATACGGCGGCCCTGCGCTTGCGGGGAGAGGTCGACTGGAATCGCGTTCAAATTGTAGGCGCCGTAGTGCAGGTGCGAACCCTTCGACCCGGCGTAACCCGCTTCGATCAGGAAACCGCCAAGCTGGCGCTGGATGTTCATGTTCCATTGCGTGAAGTAGGATGTCGGATTGTCTTCCGGGTACACAGTGACCGCGAGCGCATTGCGGCCGAGCTTGTCGACCGGTTCGTAGGGCACGCGGTCGAGTGTCGTCCGCGGCGTGATCTGGTCGATCGTGTTATAGCGTCCTGCGTCGGCGTCGGCGAAGATCGGATCCGACAACATGAATCCGAACGCTCCGCTCGACATTGTGCCGACCGAGAATAGACCGAATCCGCCGCGGATGATCGTTTTGTCGGCGACGTTATAAGCAAATCCAAACCGGGGTCCGAAGTTGTTCAAATCGTCTGGCCAAGGTGTGCGCCGGAAGCCGTTCTGGCCGAATTGTTGATATTGGCCGGCGTTCAGATCGAACGCGCCGGAGCGGTTCTGCGCCTCGCGGTACCAGAGTGGCGCATCCCAACGCAGCCCGAGATTCAAAGTCAGTTTGCGGTTCACGCGCCAGTCGTCTTGAATGAAAAGCGCATAGACCGACGTTCTTGATTTGAAGAAGCCGGGGAAGATGCGATAGCCCATGTTGCGAGGCATCCCGAGCAGGAAGCTGGCGTAATCCCAACCGCTGTTGGCGACGCCGATTTGATTCGTGTAGATCGGCTGAAAGTCCCATCGCGTGGTTCCTGGATTCGGCTGCAAGTTGTCGGTGCGGATCAGGCGCGCTTCACCGCCGAACTTGATGGTGTGGCGGTCGAGGTGGAGTTGTCCCCAAAT
>VFZQ01000941.1 GCA_016871135.1 Acidobacteriota bacterium
GAAGAAGGCACAGGCGAATCCGCGCAATATCCTGAACCGCTTCGGCGCGAATCTTTCAGGGCCTGTCATGCTGCCGAAAATGTACGACGGCCGCAACAAGACGTTCTGGATTTTCGGTTGGGAGATGTTGACGCGGCCCGGCGTCGAAAGGGGCAACAACTTTTATACGGTGCCAGACGCGGCGCAGCGGCGCGGCGACTTTTCGGGCCTTCTGCGGCTCGGTTCGGCTTACCAGGTCTACGATCCAGCCACCGCCGTGGCCGCGCCCGGAGGCCGCATTCAACGCCTGCCGCTGGCGGGCAACGTCATCCCCGCGGCGCGAATCGACCGCGGATCGCAGCGGCTCCTTGAGTTTTTCCCGAATCCGAATTCGCCCGGCACCCTCGATGGCCGCAACAATTACCAACGCTTGCCGCAGAGCTACAACGAGTTTCGTTCGTACACAACCAAGGTCGATCACAACCTCTCGACGAAACACCGTATTTTCGGGCGCTACACGAGAACGTTCAATCTTTTCAGCGCGGGCCAGTTGTTCGAAACTCCGACCACGGGGACCGATCGCTACCGCCGTATGAACGGTGCGGGTTTCGACGACGTCTATACCTTCAGTCCCACGCTGCTTTCAAATTTCCGCTATGGATTTTCGCTATTTCAGCAGCAGTTCGTACCGCTGTCGGCGGGCTTCGATCCGGCGTCGATCGGTCTGAACGCAGCTCTGGTGGCCGTACTCGATCCGCAGGGCCGGCAGTTCCCGTCGCTCGGCATCGACGGCTATACGGCGATCGGCGGTGCGAACTACTCGAACGCGAAGACGAATTTCCATTCGTGGAACAACGACTGGACAAAGCTCGCGGGACGACACTCGCTCCGCTTCGGCGGCGAGTTCCGGCTGTATCGCGAGCACAACTACAACTTCGCCAACGCCGTGCCGGCCTACAGCTTCGCCGCCGCGTTCACGCGCGGGCCGCTCGACAATTCTCCGGTCGCGCCGATTGGCCAAGGCATGGCGAGCTTTCTGTTCGGTCTGCCGACGGGTGGGCAGTTGAATACGAACGCATCGCTGGCGGAGCAATCGACGACAACGGGCTTGTATGTGCAGGACGACTGGCGCGTTACGAAGAAGTTGTCTTTGAACCTGGGATTGCGCTGGGATTACGACAGCCCGGTGACTGAACGCTTTAATCGATCGGTGCGCGGCTTCGCCGCCGACACGGCCAGCCCGATCGAAGCGGCGGCGAAGGCGGCGTACACGCAGAGTCCGTCACCGCTGTTGGCGCCAGCCGATTTCCGCGTGCGCGGCGGACTAACGTTCGCAGGTGTGGATGGACAGCCGAGGACGTTGTGGAACGGCGATCGCAACAATATCGCGCCGCGAATTGGCATTGCATACAACGTGACCGACAAGCTTGTGCTGCGCGGCGGGTACGGTGTTTATTACATTCCGTTCGGCTCGGACCGGCAATCGGTGAATCAGAGCGGCTACTCGATCGTCAATTCGCTGGTGCCGTCGAACGACAACGGGTTGACGTTTATGGCGACGTTGGCGAATCCGTTCCCGTCCGGTCTAATTCCGCCGCCGGGTTCGTCGGCCGGGCTGCGCACCGACATCGGCCGCAACGTGAACTTTTTCAATGAGGCGCCGCTTAACGGTTTCATGCAGCGGTTTAGCTTCGGCGCGCAGCGCGAAGTTTGGAAGGGCTTGGTGGCGGACCTGAGTTTCGTCGGCAATCGAGGCCGCGGAATTGGCGTCACGCGCTGAGTGAATCCGTTGCCGAATCGATTCCTCAGCACATCGGGCTCGCGCGATCAGGCGACGATCGACCGGCTGACGGCGCTGGTGCGCAATCCATTCGCCGGACTTGCGGCGGGCACGCCGTTGAACACGGCCAACGTCGCGACGCAGCAACTTCTGCGGCCGTATCCGCACTTCACCGGCGTCGGCACCGATCAGCAGATCGGACGCAGTTGGTACAACAGCATGCAGGCGCGGTTGGAGAAGCGTTTCTCCTCGGGCTTCCAATTTCAGTTCGACTACACGTGGTCGAAGAATCTGGAAGCGATCGGATTTTTGAACGGCGGCGACGATGCGCTGGAGCGCGTGATCAGCGACATCGATCGCCCGCACCGCATCGCGTTTTCCGGTCTGTACGAACTGCCATTCGGAATGCAGTTGCAGGCCGTGTGGCAGCGGAAT
>VFZQ01000942.1 GCA_016871135.1 Acidobacteriota bacterium
AAGAGAGAGCACTTGAAGCCCTGGGATCATTCGGAAGTGGCGGACCCAGGTTATCGGCCTGCCGGACAGCGAGCCAACCGTGCGCGGATATTCCAATCCCCTTCTCATCGTTGTCGACGAGGCCGCCTTCGTCGACGACGACATCTACAAGGCCCTCCTCCCCGCCCAGGCCTCCGGCCGCACCAACATCATCGTCATGTCCACTCCCAACGGCCAGCAGGGCTTCTTCTACGAGCAATGGGAGAACCACTCCGCCCCCTGGACCCGCATCAAGATCGATGCCGCCGACTGCCCCCGCATCACCGAGCAGTTCCTCGCCCAGGCGCGCCTCTCCCTCGGCCACGAGTCCTTCTCGCAGGAGTTCCATTGCCAGTTCCTCCTCGCTCCCGGCGCCATCTTCACCCGCGAAATGGTCCTCCAGTGCATCAAGCCAAACGTCGAAGCCCTCTTCCCCTGGGACGAGCAGGTGATGTCGTAACCATCCAAGGCTGACCGCGTCTTCGCGATCGATCGCCCGGTGCAGCCAACAGTTCTTTGACAACCGAATATCCCCGTCACCAGCTACCCGCAATCGGCGGGTAGCCGCGGGGCGCTATACGGAGGCCTGACAACTCCCCGCGGTCATCGTGAAGTAAATTTGCTGGCTGCCCATCGCCCGCCTCGTTCCAGCAGCGAGCCCGCGCCGCACACAATCAGAACCGACGTCAAATACATCGGAATCCAGATGCGCAAGTCGCAGTTGCCGCCGTCCAGCTGAAACAGCCCGAAAATCGGCGCCGCGGGCAATACGCCGATCGCCGCCGAAATGCCCGATAGCCCGGAGCACCCGTAACGCATGGAGTCGTACAGCATGTAGAAGGCGAAGAGACTGTAGCAGCCAGCAAGTAGCGCGCCGAGTCGTGACATAGTGTGACCGCCATTATGACGCACAATAGTAGATTCATGTCAGAAGTCCGCACTCGTTTTGCCCCCAGCCCCACGGGCATGCTTCACATCGGTGGCGTCCGCACCGCCCTCTTCGAAATCCTGATGGCCCACCACAACGGCGGCCAAGCTCTGCTGCGCATCGAAGACACCGATCGCGAGCGCCTCGTTCCGGGCGCCATCCGCGCGCTGATTGAAGACCTCCGCTGGGTCGGCTTGCACTTCGATGAAGGCCCGTCGTTTGACGAAATCGAGCAGGCCGACTCCGCGCCGCCCGAAGGCACCGGCATCGGCGGCCCCGCCGGACCCTACGTGCAGAGCCTCCGCTTACCCAAATACAAGGAGGTCTCCGAAAGGCTGATTGCGAGCGGCCATGCCTATCGTTGCGACTGCACCGCCGAACGCCTCGCCGCCGAACGCGACGCGCAGACCGCCAACAAAGAACCGGTCGGCTACTCCGGCTACTGCCGTACGCGCGGCGTGCCTGCCGGTGTCCCGCACGTCGTGCGATTCATTATCCCCGAGGACCGCGCCGTCACACTGCACGACGCCGTCAAAGGCGATGTCACCTGGGAAAAGGTCATCCTACGCGACCCCGTGTTGCTCAAGAGCGACAACTTCCCGACCTATCACCTCGCCTGCGTCGTCGACGACCACGACATGCGCATCAGCCACGTCCTTCGCGCCGATGAATGGCTCTCGACAGCTCCCTTGCATCTGCTCCTCTATGAAGCCCTCGGTTGGACCGCCCCCGTCTTCGCGCATCTCCCGCCCGTGCTCGGCACCGATGGCAAAAAGCTCTCCAAGCGCCACGGCGCGACGTTTCTTTCGAACTTTCGCGAAGAGGGGTATCTCCCCGAAGCCGTGCTGAACTTTATCGCTCTGATCGGCTGGTCGCCCGGCGAAGGCGAAGAGCGCGAGATCTTTTCGCTCGGCGAACTCAAGCAACGCTTCACGCTCGAACGCGTCAACAATGCGGGCGGAGTTTTTTCCTACGAAAAATTGAAGTGGATGAACGGCATGTACATCCGCGCGCTCGCCCCGGACGAACTCGCAAAGCGCCTAACTCCATTCCTCGAAAGAGCCGGACTTGTTGTCGACAACGCCAAGCTGGCCCGCATCGCGCCGCACGTACAGGAACGCATGGAACTGCTGCCCGACGCTGTCCCGTTCATCGATTTTCTCTTCAAGGAATCGATCGAGCGCGACATGCCTTCCATGCTCAAGAAGGGTATGGACGCGCCAACCGCCGAGACAATCTGTACGAA
>VFZQ01000943.1 GCA_016871135.1 Acidobacteriota bacterium
TCGCGGTTGGCCCGGAATATCTGCGGGAGGATCTGTTTCATGGAAACTTGCGTGTCCGCTCGGCCGCGCAGATTTCCTTTTCGGGTTACCAGCGCCTGGACGGTGAGATCAACCTGCCCAACCTGGTCGGCGAGCACGCGTTCATCGACGTCTATGCGGTACACCACAACTATCCCGGCATTCAATACTATGGCCCCGGTCCGGACTCGGCCAAGACGGGCCGTTCGGTCTACCGGTTGGAAGACAGCGCACTCGACGGAACGGGCGGCTGGAAGTACAAGGACAAGCTGAAGATCGGCGCTTCGATCGGCGGGCTCTGGATGAACGTCGGCCCAGGCTCGCACAACGATTTCATCAGCGCGGACAAAATCTATACCGAACGTCAGGCGCCCGGCATTACCAGTCAAACGAACTTCTTCCGTTTCGGCACGTTCGCGCAACTCGATTATCGCGACAACCCGCTCGGGCCGAAGTCGGGCGGCAACTATGTGATCCAATACAGCCGATTTGAGGACATCGGCAAGTTACAGCACGACTTCAACCGCATCGAAGTCGAGCTGCAACAACACATCGCGATGTTCAACAAAACGCGGCGCATTGCGCTGCGCGGCAAAACCGTTCTGACTGACACCCGCGCCGGGCAAGAGGTGCCGTTCTATTTGCGGCCCGTGCTCGGGGGCTCGGACGACCTCCGCGGCTTCCGGCCCTTTCGCTTCAACGACCGCAACAGCGTTGTCTACAACGCCGAGTACCGCTGGGAGATTTTCGCCGGTCTCGATGGCGCCGTGTTTGCCGATGCCGGCAAGGTCTTTCCGCGCCGGGGCTTATTGAACTTTCGCGACCTTGAGAGCAGTGGTGGCTTCGGCCTACGCTTCAACGCGCGCAATCAGACCTTCATGCGCATCGACGCCTCGTTCAGTCACGAAGGCTTCCAGCTTTTCTTCAAGTTCAACGACCTCTTCTCGCAACGGCCCTTCGGCACATCGAGTTCACAACCCATTTTCTAGCCATGAAGCCACTTCTCCTCCTCCTCGCACTCACGGCTTCCATCGAGGCCCGCAAGTTCTTCGACGACGATCCCCTGGTCGCCGAACCGAAGTCGAAATCGATCGACAAGGCAGCGTCGCGTAAACTCTCCGACTACTACGACACGTTTTCGCATCTGCTGGCCACGCCCGGCGATCTGAAGGCGTTGCCGGCGCAGGGCGTCAACACGCTTGGCGAGCCGATGGAAGGCGCCTGGTGGGTACGGCGGCACTACTACGAGCGCATGTCGATCGGCGATTTGCAGCGCGGGCCGTCGCGTGGGCTGCCGCCTTCGAAGAATGGACCCTGGACCGTCATCGGTGCTAAGAATGAGGGCATCACGCCGGGTTTCGTTATCCTCGACGCCAATAAGCGGCGTTACTTCGTGAAGTTCGATCCGCTGTCGAATCCCGAGATGGCCACCGGCGCGGATCAAATCTCGCTCAAGCTCTTTCATGCGCTCGGCTATCACGTGCCCGATAATTACCTCGCGTCGTTCACGGCCGACATGCTCGTGCTGGGCCAGGACGTCGAGATCGCCGACAAGGTCGGCAAGAAGCGCAAGATGACCAGCCGAGACGTTAGCGAAATTCTGCTCAAGGTTCCGAAGTCCAAGGACGGCCGCTATCGCGCGACCGCGTCGCTGGCCATTCCCGGCAAAGGCATCGGGCCGTATCGCTACTTCGGCCAGCGCACCGACGATCCCAACGACATCGTCCCACACGAGCACAGGCGCGATCTGCGCGGCCTGCACGTTTTCTGCGCCTGGACCGCGCACGACGACTCGCGCTCGATCAACACCTACGACACGCTGACCGAAGAGGGCGGCGCGAAGTTCGTCAAGCACTACCTGCTCGATCTCGGCTCGACACTTGGCAGTGCGAGCTCAAAGGCCAACAGCCCTCGGTCGGGCGGCGAGTATCTGTTTGGTTGGAAGCTCGCGCTCAAGAATTTGGTGACGCTCGGTCTCGACGTGCCGGACTGGGCCCGCGCCAAGTATTCGACACTGCCCGCGGTCGGACTGTTCGAAGGCGATCGATTCGACCCGGCCTCGTGGGTTCCCGAGTATCCGAACCCCGCGTTTTCCAACCGCCTTCCGGATGACGACTTCTGGGCCGCCAAGCAGGTGATGGCGTTTACCGACGAAGAAATCCGCGC
>VFZQ01000944.1 GCA_016871135.1 Acidobacteriota bacterium
CTTTCGAGCCCCGCAGGCATGGATAGCGAAATGCGGCGGCGTTTTCTCGACGGCCTTGCCGAGATGAATCGCGATCAGCAGGCGCAGACCGGCGACGTCGAAATTGCCACGCGCATCGCGCAGTACGAGATGGCGTTCAAAATGCAATCGTCGGTGCCGGATCTGACCGATCTGTCGAAGGAGCCCGCGCATGTGGTCGATAATTATGGCCCGGACGCGCGTAAGCCGGGCTCATTCGCGGCGAACTGTTTGCTCGCGCGGCGATTGTCGGAGCGCGGCGTGCGCACGGTGCAGTTGTTCCATCGCGGATGGGATCATCACCGCAATTTGCAGGAGTCGTTGCCGCTGCAGTGCAAGGCGGTGGATCAGGCGTCGGCGGCGTTGGTGGCCGATTTGGCGCAACGCGGATTGTTGGACGAAACGCTCGTCGTGTGGGGCGGGGAATTCGGCCGCACTGTCTACTGCCAAGGCCCGCTCACCCCGACCGAGTACGGCCGCGATCACCACCCGCGCTGCTTCACGATCTGGATGGCCGGCGGCGGTATCAAGCCGGGCATGACGCTTGGCGCGACGGACGATTTTTCCTACAACGTGACCGAGGATCCTGTGCATGTGCACGACCTGCACGCGACGATTCTGCATTGCATGGGCGTCGATCACACGCGACTGACGTTTAAGTTTCAGGGCCGGTATTATCGGCTGACCGATGTGCATGGCAACGTCGTGAAAAAAGTCCTGGCATGAACCGCCGGACGTTTCTCGGAAGCAGCGCCGCGGCGCTTGTGGCCGGGCCAGCGGGCGGCGGCATCGCGCTCAACGAAGACTCCAATCACTACTTCGCCTCCAGGGTGGGGAAGCGGCTCACCGCGGCTGAAGTGTCGTCCTTCGTCGATCAATACGCCGGCACTCAGGTGCGCGAACTCTTGTTCAACGTCAACGCCATGCGCGCTGGATTTCCTTCGAAAACGCGCACGTCGTTCACAACCGGCTACGACCCGAACGGTCCCGATCAACAGCCGATGTTCGCGAGTGTCCCCGCCGCCGAAGCGAAGTTCGCGCGCGCCTGGGTGCATCAGGCGTGGCAGTTGGAGCAAGACGGTATCGACGTCTACAGACTCTGGCTCGCGCGCGCTCGCAAGCACCGCATCGGCGCCTGGGTGTCGATGCGGATGAACGATCTTCACAACGTCGACGACGAACGGCACTATTTGCACAGCGAGTTCTGGAAAAAGAATCCGCAGTTCCGCCGCGTGCCGTATCGCGGCGAGCAGCGCGATCGCGCGCTCGACTATTTGCACGCCGAGGTCCGCGAGCACAATTTTTCGTTCGTCGATGAGATTGCATCGCGGTACGAGTTCGACGGTCTTGAATTAGACTGGATGCGTTTCGGCTTTCATTTCGCGCCGGGCGGGGAAGCGCGCGGCTCCGAATTGTTGACTGCGTTTCACCGCCGCGTTCGTGAGCGTTTGGGGAAAGGCAGGCGAATTGCGGTGCGTGTCCCCTCGCGGCCTGAAACCGCCGCACGGCTCGGTTTGGACGCCGTTCGCTGGGCGCGCGAGGGCCTCGTCGACGCCGTCACCATTACCAACTTCTGGCGCACCGTCGATAACGACATGCCGATCGCGCTTTGGCGGCAACTCTTGCCGCGCAGCGTGCAACTGCGTGCGGGTCTGGAACTTGGCCTGAATGCGTTTCAAGGCTCAGTATCCGTGGGCGGCCGGCCGTTTCAGACGAACTCGATTGAGACAGTGCGCGGCTCCGCGCATGCCTACTTGTCTCAGGGCGCCGATGCGATCTACCTGTTCAACTACATGGACAGCCAGACCGCAATGGACGACAACACGCGCTACAGCGAACTGCTTCGCGATGTGCGCGGGAAACTGCGCCGCCACGTTGTTACCTATCAGGACACTTGGGCGCCCGGCGAAAAACCCGCCTACAAGTTGCCGGTGGAAACCGAAGCCGGACGGTGGTTTGCCATTCGCATCGCGACGGGTAAGGGGGCGATTTCGAAAGTGCGCATTGGGGTGCGTGGGGCCGATGCGTCGTCGTGGGCGATGCGTGTTAATGGCGCGGAGGCGGCCTTCACAAGTGTCGAGACCGAGTTGAAACCGGGGCCCGATACGCCCGTGTATCTATTTACAGTGCTGGCGCAAGGCCCGGAGATCGTCGTCGATACGCAG
>VFZQ01000945.1 GCA_016871135.1 Acidobacteriota bacterium
TTGTTGGGGGCGCCGTCGAGCAGGAACTCATTCTGCGACTGTTGCGAGCCGTTGACCGACCACTGCGCGATGGCGCCGTTGTCGAAAGGCCGCTGCCAGATGGCGGCGCCGCGGAAGGTAACGCCGGACATCATGGTGCCGAGCATAAAGGGGTTGCGGGCGTTGAGCGGGAGATCGGCGACCTGCTTGGTGTCGACAACGCCGCCGCGACTGGCGGTTTGTGTTTCGAGCAGAGCGGATTCGGCGGTGACGGTGATATTTTCGGTAAGCGCTCCGACTTCGAGCGTCACTTCGATACCGGCGATCTGGCCAACCTGAAGGGTAATGTTTTCACGGACAAACGTCTTGAACCCGGACGCCGATACGCGGACGGTGTAGCCACCGGGGCGAAGGAAGGGCACGGTGTAGGCGCCCGACGTTTCGGTGGTGGCGTTGGAGACTTCGCCGGTATTGGTGTTGGTGGCCGATACTTTCGCGCCGACTACGGCGGCGCCGCTCGAATCGAGGACGCGGCCGGAAATCGTTGCGCGGAATTCCTGCGCAAACATGGCTGCCGTCAGGCAGAGTGCGAGTGAGAATGCTTTCATAGACCCCTTTCGTAAGGCGGCGCGTAAGCCGCTGTTAGCTTTACTAGCGTACTGGAGGCGAGTCGGCCACGCAAGCGGCGTCGATTGGCTTCGAATTCGCGAAAATGGGGACGACGAAAGGCCGGGAGAGAATGGTCCTGGGGGTGACGAGAGCGGGAAGATCCTCGGCTTCGCCTTCGCGCAGGTGCACTTGGCGGAAAATCCGGTCGTTGTGCAGTTGGCGCAAGAGCTTGATTGAACGGTAGAGCTGCATTTCGGCGGCGGCGCGGTAGCGGTTGAGCTGCGTGAATTGCGCGGCGACTTCGGGGTTGACGAGGGCGTCGACATCGTCGATGTGGATTTCATTGAAAAGGGCGTAGATTTTTTCAAGGCGCCAGGCGGCGTCGCGGAATTGGAGGAATGCCTCGTCTTCAATGGGGCCTTCGGGGTTGAGTTCTTCGCGCAGATTGGCTTCGAATTCGCAAAACGCGTCTTCCTCCGCCGGCTCGACATAGAGAAAGCCGAAGGTGAGACCGTGGCGGGTGTTGTTGCGCGCGGACTTGGCCTTGCCCTCGGCGGTTTTGGGGCCGGTGGAGAGAAGCGCGTTGGCTTGGTTGGCGACGATTTGAAGGGCGGACGCCATGGGGTTACTCCTGGACCTTGATCGGGCGCGCGCCCTTGGGGAGGGCGGTGCGATCGAATAGGATGGGTTGCGCGGGGTGGACGCGATTGGCGCGGGCGGATTGGATGAGGCGGAGTTCGGCGAGGGCGCGTTTGAAGTTGCGGGTGGCCCGGTTGGTGGCGGTGTTGAGGGCGTGCTCGGCGTCGATGGAATCGGCGTTCATGCGGACGCGTTCGAGATCCCAGGCGGCGTGGAGGAGCTGGTTCGTGAAGATTTTTTCGAGAAGATTGGCTGGTTTAATCGACTCTGCCAATTCGTTTTTCTTGATTTGGAAAGCGTCGATAACGTCCGGGTGGACGATAGCGTTTCGGCCGATTTCGTAGGGCATGAACTCCGCTCCTGGGCTGCTGGTGTGCCGGAGTGGACTCACGGGGGTGTACGCGGCGGGCGCCGGGGCACAGATATAGGATATCTGGATTCAAATTATTGTCAAGAAGTTTTTAGGAATCTGCATGCAATTAATCAGACTGTTATTATCGAGTCTTCTATTGGCGGGATCGGACAATTACGGATTGAGGGACTCGCGCACCGGGTCCCCTTGGTCACATCTACTACGAAGGCGACAGTGTGCTGAAGGATTCGGATCATTCAGTCTCCTGGTACCCGAAGGCTGCTGAAAACGGCGAAAATCGCACCTGTGAATCAAAACGTCAACTTCAACGCGCCCTGCCACGACCGAGGCGGATCCTGGCCCGTGATCGTACCGAACGCGCCGGATGTAACGCCCGTGTTCGGACCCGCCAGATTCGCGAAGTTCGCCGCATTAAACGTCTCGGCCCGGAACTGCAGCCGCCATTTATCGTTGAACGCGAAGTTGCGGATCAACCCGAAGTCCCAACGCGCCTGAATCGGGCCCCTGATGCCGGAGAAGCGAATCGGGAAACGGCGGAGATTGCCCCCAAGCTGCAAGGCGTTGTTGCGCTCGAAACCGGCG
>VFZQ01000946.1 GCA_016871135.1 Acidobacteriota bacterium
CGTTGTGAGTGTGCAGGGGCAGCCACCCCGGCCGCCGGTCAACGAATATACGTTGTTTGGACCTGAAGGTGTGATCGCCGTCGGCAATACGATTTTCGTGGCCGATTCCCAAGTGAACCGGATCGTCCGTTACGATCCGTTCGACACGTGGCCGGAGGAGACTCCTATCTTACCGTCGCCGCCTGCAAAGGCGGTCTTCGGCCAGCCGGACCTTTTGAGTTTTCGCGCTAACCGGGGCAACCGGGAACCGAGTAACGCCTCGTTCGCGGCGCCGACTGGACTTACAGTCGCAAACGACGAAGTATTCATCGCCGATACCTCCAACCATCGGATTCTGGCGGCTCCGATTAACCCAACAAGCATTGGCGGCGCATTGCGGGTTCAAGGACAGATCGGCTTTAACTATCGCTCACCCAATCTCGTCGAGGGACGGGAAATGTTCCTCCTGGGCGGGTCGTTGCAGATTAGCGGACAGAACATTTTTCCCGGCGCGGGCGTGGTCATCGATCGAGTCTCTGCCGTTCCCCATCTCTATGTCGCCGACACCTACAACAACCGGATCCTCGCGTATAACGACGCCCGTAATGTGAAGCCGGGCGACGTTGCCGATCTCGTCATCGGACAAACGAATCTTTTCGAAACCAAGCTGAATTCACCGGCCGATGATGTCGACACCCCGACCGGCCAGGGGCTGGTGCAACCGGTGGGCATAGCGGTGGACCCGAACGGAGACTTATGGGTCGCCGACTCCGGCAACGGCCGAGTCCTCCGATTCGCCCGCCCGTTCGATTCAGGACAAAAATTTGGGCAACGAGCCAATCTGGTGATCGGACAGTCTGGGTTTAACATCAAGATCACCGACCCAACGCGGGTCAACATGTCACGGCCGACTGGGATTGCGCTCACAGTCGAAGGTCAACTCCTTGTGTCCGACATCGTCCATAATCGCGTCTTGTTGTTCCGCAAGAGCTTGAGCGGCCAATATTCTAACGGACAACAAGCCTCGGTAGTTTTTGGTCAGCGCGATTTCACGTCGACGGCAATTGGTGGCGATGAAACCCGCTTCGCGGTGCCGATGCACATCGCAACCGACACCGACGACCGCCTCTACGTCGCCGATGCCCTCAACCGCCGAATTGCGATTTTCGACCGTGTTTTGTCGGCGCCGAACAACGCGCCGCCGGCAGTCTCGCTGCCGTTTGTCACCAGCAACAACGACCGTCTTGGCACGGTCCAAGGCATCACCGTGTCGTCCCGCACCGGTGAATTGTGGGTTGCCGATACCAGTAACAACCGCGTGGTGCGTTACCCGCGATTCGACCTATTGGCCTTAAACCCGGCGGCCAGCGCCGTGCTGACAACTCCGGCCCAGCCGCTGGCGGTGGCAACCGATGCCGCCGACAATCTGCTGGTGGCCGACGGAACGAACCGCGTCGCGCTGTACTATCCGGGACTGACCGCGGTCAGCGCGGCGCATTTCCTGCGCCGTCGCGTCTCGCCGGGTATGGTGGCCGCGTTGTATCCGCTCGGCATCCGTTTCGGTGAGGAGACGAGTATCTTCTCCGCACTGCCACTTCCGAAGGAACTCGCCGATTTCGAAGTCTTGGTCAATGACAAGCCGGCGCCGCTTTACTTCGTTTCTCCCACGCAGATCAACTTCTTCGTACCCATGAGCGTCGAGCCAGGCTCACTCGCCGAGTTCATCGTGCAACGCAAATCGACGAAGCAGATTTTCGCCTCCGGGTTGCTGGACATCGGCGTGGCAACACCGTCGTTCTTCACGACGACGCAGAACGGCCAAGGGCAGATCGCGGCGATCAACGAAGACGGTTCGATCAATACAAACACGAACGGAATCGCCCGGGGCGCGGTGGTGCAACTCTTCGCGACAGGCCAGGGCTTCATACCGGACGCGCCGCCGGATGGCGAAGCGCCAACCGGACCGGTCGCAACACCGCAACTCCCCGTGGTGGTCGTCGGTAGCAGCCGCGTACCCGACGACGCCATTCTCTATTCCGGCTTGGCCCCCGGATTGGTCGGAGTCTGGCAACTGAACAACCACCGCCTAAAGGCGGTGGGGTCGATGGGCGACTGAAAGTCGCAGGACGCGGCTGAAGCCGCTCCAGATTCCGGTTTTCTCTGCCCCGTTCTCAATCATTCGGCGCCGTGACCTTGAA
>VFZQ01000947.1 GCA_016871135.1 Acidobacteriota bacterium
CTCGCGGTTGAACTTTCTTCGTGACACGGACATGACTCAAATTCTCCTTTGGGAATTTTTGTGTGTCTAGACTCGTGTCTCAAATTTGGGGACAACTCCATCCTGCCCGAACTGCCCCCGTCGTCGGTCACGGTGACAATAGCGGTTACCTCGATCTTCGGGGACTGCGGTGCGGCATGCCGCTTCAGTCCGTGAAGGATCGTCGATAGTCCCGTGCCGCCGCCGATCGCAACGATGCGCAGCGGGCCGTTTAGGGGGTCTTTAGTAGACAAGCTCGCGAATGGGTCCGTGTTGGAGCAGTTCGTGGAAATCGGGATCGGTACGAGCGGCCGAGCGGTTGCCGGGCTGAATCTCGATGGCCTTGGCGAGGAATCCCGCTGAGGCGTTGATGTCGCCTTGCAATCCTTTCGCGAGCGACAACGCGTAAAGCACGTAGTCGGCTTTGGGCGCCAAGTGCAGCGCTTTCTTCAACTGCTGCTCGGCGACGTCGAGCTCGCGGCGTCCGATCAAGCTGAGGCCGTAGGCGTAAAAGTCCTCCACGGTAGTCAGTTTTGGCGCGGACTGATTCATCCGCTGCTGACACATGCGGATGTGCATCTGCGAGGCGTGGGACATAGCCACATCCGCTCCTTTCGATGCGTCTTCGAAGAGCGGCAGCGCGCCCGCGAAGTCGCGCTTGTGAAAGAGTTTCATGGCTTTCTCGAAGTTGTTGAGCTGGTGGTCAACAGGCTTCGGGGGGGACGTCTTGGAAATGGCAGGCTCCTTCTTCTTGGCGGTCGATTTTTTTGCCGTCGGCTTAGGCATGGTCCATCCCTGTTCAGTTGGATGCGTTCCCTAATAGATGCGCGCCGCAGTCAAGCGTTTCGCCGAAAATTCTATTATGAACGACTCAGGATGTTATAGCAGAAAGAAAAGGCTTAAGCGGTCCAGCCCCAAACGAGCGAACAGTTCGCGGTCGAGGAAGCTCTTCTCGAGCATCGAGATTTCGGCGGCCGAAAGGCGTCCGCGATGGGGCTTCAACTCGCTTTCAAGGGCTCGCCGGGCTTCGAGGAGTTGCTCCTCCGATTGCGCCGCGCGGGCTTGTGCAAGAATCTTTTCCTCGATCGCGCCGAGCCGCATCTCGAGGTCTTCGAGGTTGGCGTGATGCTCGGCGAGATTTCCGAGGATGGCGTTGACGCTCGCGGCCGCATCGGCGAAGCCCTTCGCGGTTAACTGCGCGGCGCGTTGCTCCAGCGCCGTGCGCAAACCATCGGACGGAACCGAGTCCTCCGCGGAGGCGATCGGCTTGGCCGGGCGGTTGTTCAACATGTCGGCCGAGGCCTTGGTAATGGCCTGCGCGCAATAGGCCAGCGAGTTGACTTGCTGAAAGTTCTTGCGTTTGCCGGCGCGATACTTTTCAAACGCGTCGTCGATGCCGCGCAGCACGGCTTCCAGCGGCACGCCGGTGTTCTTCCAACTCTCCACCAGCGCCCAATCGAGCGGAGACATCAAGAAAAGACTCGATCCCCGCGCGCGCTGGAAATGCTCTTCAACCTCGGTGAAGTAGTTGAAGTAGTTGCCGGCCCAAAGCTCTCCGTTCACTTCGCGTTGCGCTCCCAGATGAGGCGGAGACCTTCAAGCGTGAGGTCTTCGTCGACGTGATGGATACAACGCGAGCCTTCGCGGATCAGCACCGCGTTGCCGCCGGTGGCGATGGTCTTGGTTTCAGGTCCGAGTTCTTCGATGAGCTTCTCAAGGATGCCGTCGATCATTCCGAGTGTGCCGTGATAGAGGCCGCTCTGGATCGATCCCATCGTATTCGTCCCAACCAACTTGTCGGGCGCGGCGAAGTTGACCATCGGCAGCAGCGCGGTCTTCGAGAAGAGCCCGCTGATCGCCATCCCGATGCCGGCGCAGATGAGGCCGCCGCAATAGTCGCCCTTCGCTGAGATGACGTCGAACGTAATCGCGGTGCCGAGATCGACGACAACGGCGGGACCGCCGTACTTGTTCCACGCGGCGACGCCGTTGACGACGCGATCGGCGCCTACTTCGCGCGGATTGTCGTAGAGCACACGAATACCGATATCGGTCTCGGCGGTGACAAACATCGCATCGCGGTCGAAGTACTTGGCGACCATCTCGGCGAGTATGTTGTTGACGACCGGGACGACGCTCGAGATGATGACGCCATCGAC
>VFZQ01000948.1 GCA_016871135.1 Acidobacteriota bacterium
TCAATAAAGCTGCAAGCCGCGCGCAAAGCGAAGCGATAGAATAGCCGAATGGCACAAATCCAACGTAGCCCCGAGATCTACGACGTGGTTGTCGTCGGATCGGGCGCAGGCGGCGGTACTTCGGTCCGCGTGTTAACCGAGCACGGTTTGAAATGTGCGCTTCTCGAAGCCGGCCCGATGCTCGATGTCAACAAGGAATTCAAAGAGCATGAGTGGCCGCACGACGTTGGCCATCGCGGCGCGGAAGACGGCGGCGCGGCGTACTTTGGCAAGGGCAAGCCGTTCGGATATTTTTCAACCACATCGGGCGGATGGGAACTCGACGGCGAGCCGTACACAGTTGGCGAAGGCAGCGAATTCCGCTGGTTTCGCTCGCGCATTATCGGCGGCCGGACGAATCACTACGGGCGCATGTCGTTCCGCTTTTCGCCCTACGATTTTCAGCCGTACTCGAAGGACGGCCTCGGCTGGGATTGGCCTCTGACCTACGAAGAGATCGCGCCGTACTATGACAAGGCCGAGAAGTTCGTTGGCGTCACGGGCTCAAACCACAACGATCTGCCGAGCGCACCGAACGGCCAGTTTCTCAAGCCGCCGCAGCCCAAGGTCCACGAGATGCTGATCAAGTCCTCGTGCGACAAACTCGGCATCATCTGCATTCCGAACCGCCGCGCGATTGTCACCGAGCCGATGAAGGGCCGCATTCCGTGCCACTACTGCGGGCAGTGTGGGCGCGGTTGCCGTACGGCGTCGGCATACTCAAGCTCGCAGGTCGAGATATTCCCCGCGATGAAGTCCGGCCGATTGAGGGTGTTCGATAACGCGATGGTCCGCGAAGTGACCACCGACGGCAACGGCAAGGCGACGGGCGTCATCTACATCGACAAGACCACGCGCCGCGAAAAACACATCCGCGCGAAGGCTGTGATTCTGGCCGCGAGCTCCTGCGAGTCGTCGCGCATTTTGCTGAACTCGAAGACGAAGGATTTTCCGAACGGAGTTGCGAACGGCTCCGGCGTTGTCGGACGCTTCCTGATGGACACGGTTGGATTCGGACTGTCGGGCTATGTGCCCGCGCTTGAAGGCATGCCGAAGTACAACACCGACGGCTTCGGCGGCGCGCATCTCTTCATGCCGTGGTGGTTGTGGGATAAGCACAACAAGCTCGACTTCCCGCGCGGCTATCACATCGAAATTGGCGGCGGTTATGGCATGCCGGGCATCGGTTCGTTCCAAGGCGCGGCGCGGCGCGCGGGCTACGGGAAGGGAATCAAGGAAATCGCGCGCAAGGAATACGGCGCTTCGATCGGCTTCGCCGGCCGCGGCGAGATGATTCCGAACGTGCACTCGTATTGCGAAATCGACAAGGGCGTCGTCGACAAGTGGGGCATTCCGGTTTTGAAGTTCCATTTCAAGTGGTCCGACTACGAGTGGAAGCAGGCTCGTCATATGGAGAAGACGTTCGCCGATATCATCACCACGATGGGCGGGCGCGTCACAGGCTTGAGCGCGGCACAGCGCGAGGCCGATGGCATCTCGACGCCGGGCACAATCATCCACGAAGTCGGCACGACGCGCATGGGCTTAAAGCCCACCGAGTCGGCGCTCAACAAATACTGTCAGGCGCACGAGGTGAAGAATCTCTTCGTCGTCGACGGCGGATTCTTCGTGTCGAACCCCGATAAGAATCCGACTCTGACGATCAACGCCTTCGCATGGCGAGCGGCCGACTACCTGGCCGAAGAAATGAGGAAGGGCAATGTCTAACACACGCCGTGACGCACTTCGACAGATCGCGATCGCTCTGACGGCGACGGGCACCCTGAGCGCGCAAGCCGCGCAACACGTTCACTCCGCCGCGGCCGCCGACACCAAGGGCGGCAAGTACACGCCGAAAGTTTTCACAGCGCACGAGTGGTCGACCATTACAAAGCTGTCCGAGATCGTGGTGCCCGCCGACGATCGTTCGGGCTCGGCCGTTGACGCGGGGGCTCCTCAGTTTGTCGATCTGTTGTGTTCGCAGAATACGGTGCTGGCCGAGATCTTCACCGGCGGCATTGCATGGTTTGACGCTGAGATGCGCAAGCGCGCGGGCAAGGCGTTTGTCGATGCGACCCCGCAGGAGCAAACCGCGATGCTCGACGCAATCGTCGCGGCGGAGCGCACCGTGCGCGAAC
>VFZQ01000949.1 GCA_016871135.1 Acidobacteriota bacterium
TACAATCCCGATTCGTGTCCGCTGCCGGGCGTTTCGAAAGGCACCTTGTCGGCGATGCGCACGCATGCCAGCAACGTGTATCCGGGCATGTCGGCGAACTACTGGGTGTATGTGAACGCCGGCGCCGACACCGCCAACGGTGCGCCGTTGATGGTGTGGCAGGATGGCGAGTCGATCGTCGGCAACAACGATCTGCTGCGGCTGCGGTTGCAGATCGTGTCCGATAATTTGGTCCACAAGAAACTGATTCCGCCAATGGTGCACGTGCTGATTCAACCGGGTAGCGGTGGCGAGGCGACGGGCACGCGAATGCGCTCGGTGCAGTACGACACGGTGAGCGACCGGTATTCGAAGTATTTGCTGGAGGAGATTCTGCCGGAGGTCGAGAAGTCGCACAAGTTGCGGCGCGATGCGTATTCGCGGGTGATCGGCGGTGCGTCGTCGGGGGCGATCTGCGCGTGGAACGTCGCGTGGTACAGGCCCGATCGGTTTAGCCGGGTGTTGTCGCACATTGGCAGCTACTCGGGCATTCAATGGAGGCCCGAGCAGCAGTTGGATGGCGGCTACATTGTGCCGTACAAGATCCGGCGGGAGCCTCGCAAGAACATTCGCGTGTGGATATCGGACGGGGCCGAGGATATTGAGAATGCCGCAGGCAGTTGGCCGCTGAACAATGTCCTAATGGCCAATTCGCTGAAGATGCGTGGATACGATTTCCACTTTCGTTTCGGCGAAGGGATGCACGCGATCGCACAGGGAGCGCTCGATCTGCCGGAGTCGCTAACGTGGCTGTGGCGCGGTTATGACGCCTCGAAGACTGCGGAGATTTACGAGATCGAAGCGTCCGAGAATGCCAAGCCGCTGTTTCGCGTGAAAATCGCCAATCGGGATTCTTGGTGATGGCGAAGCTCGTGTTTGGCATGAATCAATCGCTCGACGGGTATGTCGACCACATGGCGTTCGCGCCGAGCGCCACGCTGTTCCGGCATTTCATTGAGGAGGCGCGCGGGCAGTCGGGAAGCATTTATGGGCGAACGATTTACGAGATTATGCGCTATTGGGACGACGATCATACGGAGTGGGATGCGGCCCAGCGAGAGTTCGCTGTGGCGTGGCGGAGACAGCAGAAATGGGTCGTGTCGCGGACGTCGCCGGTGGTCGGCCCGAATGCGACTTTGATCGAAGGAGATCTCGCGAGCTCAATCCGCAGGCTGAAGGCCGAGAATAAAGGCGAGATCGAAGTGGCTGGGCCGAACTTGGCGAAAACACTTACCGAGCTGGGGTTGATCGATGAGTACCGAATCTATCTCCACCCGGTAGCGCTTGGCCGGGGTACGCCGTATTTCGCGGGACCGCGGCCGCCGCTGCGGCTGGTGAGCCATGATCGGATTGGCGAAGATGTGATCCGGCTCGTTTACGTTTCGGCGTGATTGCTACGCGGCAAGAGATCCCCCGTCGATCCGCTTGGTAAGTTCAGTGACCGCGCGAGAGTACCGCTCGCTCTCGGTGACACGCTGGTCCCTGGAGCGGCCCTTATTTTCGGCTTCCATCTCGCAAACCTCGATCACGACGGTCGACAACTCGCTTTTCATCCACACATCGAATACGTACGAGCTGCACCACCCGCCGGAAGAGCAGACGCAGTTCCGGCCACGCTGGATGTAGCGCGCTCCGGCGTGTTCGATCCAGCGTTTGTCGAAATCGGGGGGATCGGCGGAGGGATCTGGCGCGCCGGTGAGGTTATCCCACCAGCGGCGGAGCCAGCTGCGATCGTCGTTGTTGGTTAGCCGCACCCGGAGGCGCATAATAAATATCATGCGTCAATTGACGGCCCTTTTGCTGTGGGCATCGTTCGCGGCCGGTCAAACGGAGGCGCCGCCGGCGGCGTTGCGCAACGACGGCAAGCCGATCCGCGTGCCGGTTTCCTGCACCGAAGAAGACATTCAATCGCTGGGAATGACGTGTTCGGCCGAGATGCCGTGTCCGGTCTACCTCGAGTTGAGCGCGATCGCGGCGGGTGTGAGCCGCATCACGCTCGCGGGAAACTTTCATACCGAGTCGACCGCGCTTTCCTCGCTCATCTTGAGCAGCGACGACAACGGCGCGACATGGACCGAACCACACGCGCGGATCCGTCAGGGATCGCTCGATCAGATGCAGTTTATTGATTCCA
>VFZQ01000950.1 GCA_016871135.1 Acidobacteriota bacterium
AACTCGTCGTTTGTGGGATTCGCGCCCGTTGCCGATCCCGCCGTCGTTGTCGCCGTTACTCTGAATGCGTCTCCCAAGTACGGCGGCGTGACTTCAGCGCCAGTGTTCGCCGAAGTCGCCTCGGCCGCGCTGCGCACGCTGGGCATACCGAAAGATCTTCCCGAACAGGAACAGCAGCAGCCTGCCTCTAAACCGGCCGCTGACGACCCTCCGCGCGCGCCGCTGCAGGTCGCCGAAGTGCAGTCGCCGGAGCCCGCGCCTGTAGTTGAAGGTCCCGTCGTACCGGACTTCTCCGGCATGACGATGCGCGGCGTGATGGAGAAATCGGCCGCCGAGGGATTGCATGTGACGGCCGTCGGCCGCGGTATCGCGCGCGTGCAAATGCCACCGGCTGGCACGGCGTTGCCTGCCGCCAAGCGCATTCGCGTGGTGTTTCGTCCCTAGACGGCCATGACGATACGCGAACTACTCGGCGGGATGGACATCATCGCCGCTTCGCCGCCCAGCATCCTCGATTTCGAGATCGCGGGTGTGGCCTATCACTCCAAGCAGACCGCGCCCGGCTTTCTCTTCTTCGCATTCGCGGGCGCCAAGGCCGACGGACGCCGTTTCGCCGACGATGCGGTCGCACGCGGCGCCGTCGCGGTTGTGTACGAGCAATTGCCGTCCGAGCCCCCGCCGCACGCCTACATCGCCGTCGCTCATGGACGCCGCGCGCTCGCCCGCGTCGCACGCCAGTTTTTCGGGAGACCCGATGAGGTCGTCGCTGTCACCGCGTTCACCGGAACCAACGGAAAATCGACCGGAACAATGGTGACCGATGGCGTGCTTCGCCACACTGGCCGCCGAACGTCGCTGATCAACACAATTGGCTATCACATGTGTGGCGAGCCCCGGCCAGCGGTCAACACGACGCCGGAATCGCTCGATGTCTATCGCATTTTGGCCGAGACTCGCGACGCCGGCGGCACAAACCTGACGATGGAGATTTCTTCGCACGCGCTGGCGCTCGGGCGAGTCGAAGATCTGCGCGTTGCCGTCGCGGTCTTTACGAACCTCACACGAGACCATCTCGATTTTCATGGCTCCATGGAAGACTACTTCGCCGCGAAAGCCCGTTTATTCGGCGAAGACTTTCGACCCGGCGCGGCCGTGCTGAACGCCGACGACGAATGGACCTCGCGCCTGCGCATCGCCAACGGCACATGGCCAATCACCTATGGCATCCGAAACGACGCGATGCTGCGTGCTGTGAACATCGAATCGGGCTTCTTTGGCTTGCGCTTTGAGATCGACGGACTCGCGCGCGTGCAGTCGAAATTGATCGGCGAAATCAATGTCTACAATATTCTCGCCGCTGCCGGCGCGTGCCACGCGCTCGGCCTGACTTGGGACGAAATCGCCGCCGGAGTCGAAGTGTTCTCTGGTGTTCCCGGCCGTTTCGAGCGCATTGACGCCGGACAGGATTTTCTCGTTGTCGTCGACTACGCGCATACCGACGCCGCGATCTCCAACGTCATCTCCGTCGCGCGCGGACTACTCCGTGGCGCGGGCCGAGTGATCACTCTATTCGGTTGCGGCGGCGACCGCGACCGCGCCAAGCGTCCGCTCATGGGTATGGCCGCCGCCAGGGCCAGCGACTTCGTTGTGCTGACCAGCGACAACCCGCGCAGCGAAGATCCGCTCGCGATTTTGAACGACGCGCTTGTCGGCGTGCGCCGTTTCGACACGCCGCTGCATGTTGAAGTCGACCGCGAAAAGGCCATCTTCGCGGCGATCGCCGAAGCACGCGCCGGGGATATCGTACTGCTCACGGGCAAGGGTCACGAAGACTACCAGGTGCTTGCGGATCGCACCATTTCATTCGACGACCGTGAAGTCGCGCGCCGCGCGCTGGAGGCTCGCCCTGCATTTTAGCCTGCTCGACATCGCGCGCTTGTGCGGCTCTGTTTCGCCCGTGCCAGACCGTGTCGTGTCCGAATACAGCATCGACTCCCGCACCGCGGGAAGGGGTCTCTTTATCGCCCTTCGCGGTGATGTTCACGATGGCCACAACTTCCTCGCCGATGTCGCGGCCAAAGGCGCGGCCGCCGCTCTCGTCGACGATCGTGGCTGGACATCGGCCATACCGCTCATCACTGTGAAGGACACATTGCGTGCGATGCAGGAT
>VFZQ01000951.1 GCA_016871135.1 Acidobacteriota bacterium
CGCGGAATCGTTGCTTCTGAAAGCGGTTCTGCACGAAGCCGGCGCGTTGAAAATGCCGCCCGGGCCGAAGTTGAAGGACGCCGATATCGCGGTTCTCACGCAGTGGATTGCGATGGGCGCGCCATGGGGCAAGGCGATCGTGTCGAATGTGGCCAGCGGGAAGTTCTGGGCTTTCGTGCCGCCGGCGAAACCGGCCGCGCCCGCTGTCGCCTCGAAAGCCTGGGTCAAATCGCCGGTCGATGCATTCGTGCTGGCGGGGCTGGAATCCAAGGGCATCAAGCCTGCCGCTCCCGCCGACAAGCGGTCGCTCATCCGCCGCGCGACGTTCGATCTCACCGGGCTGCCGCCGACGCCGGACGAGGTTCGCGTATTCCTTGCCGATAACTCGCCGGAGGCATTCGCGAAGGTCGTGGATCGTCTGCTCGCGTCGCCCCGATATGGCGAGCGATGGGGCCGGCACTGGCTCGATGTCGCGCGATACGCCGACTCCAACGGGCTCGACGAAAACCTTGTCTACAAGAATGCGTTTCGGTATCGCGACTACGTGGTCGCCGCCTTTAACAAAGACAAGCCCTACGATCTGTTTTTGAAAGAACAGCTCGCTGGCGATCTGCTTCCCGATACCGGAAATTTGAACACTTCGTTTGAGCGGTGGACCGCGACTGGGTTTCTGTCGTTGGGCGCGAAGATGCTCGCCGAAGACGATCCGATGAAAATGGAAATGGACATCGTTGATGAGCAGGTCGACACGACGATGCGGACATTCAACGCGTTGACGGTCGGCTGCGCGCGCTGCCACGATCACAAATTCGATCCGATCCCGCAGGCCGACTACTACTCGCTCGCGGGCATCTTCAAGAGTTCGAAGACGATGGAACACTTCAAGGTTGTCGCGAAGTGGCATGAATTCGTGCTCGCGCCCAAGGAGGATCGCGATCGCCTGGCCGCGCACGAAGCGAAGATCGAAGCGAAGACCAAGGAGATCGGCAAGATTACGCGGGCCGAGAACATGACGATCACCGACGCCGCGAAGCAGCGTATCGGCGATTACTTGCTCGCGGCTTCGCTTGTGCAATCCAACGCGGCTATCAAGCTCGCGGCCATCGAGAGCGAAACTGGCGCGATCGTCCGCGGTGCGGCCGAGTTCACGCGCGGCAATATTCCGAAGGCGCTCGAAAAGAATAAGAACAATGTGCCCAAAGACGTCAAGGGCCCGTACTTCGCCGAATACACAATCGACGTGCCCGCCGAAGGGGACTATCAGATCGATATTCTCGACGAGGAAAAAGGCGCGGGCACGGCGGACCTCTGGCTGAATGGCGCATGGGTGCGCCGAGGGTTGCCGCCCGTCGCCAATCGCGCCGCGTCGCCGGAAACCGGCGGGTGGACCGCGCTCGGCGTCTTCCGTTTCAAGCAAGGCGCAAATACGGTCAAGCTCGAACACGCGGCGCGTTTTCCCTACTTCACCAAACTGCTGATCGCCAAGAATACGCTCTCGGTCACGCCGCGAACGGACGTGCAGATCGCCGGCGAGTTCGGCATTAACCCGAGCATTCTCGAGCAGCTTGTCGAATACCTGGATCAATCGAAGGGCGCGACATCGTCAGTGCTGTTCGGTTGGGAGACCCAAGATTGGAAGTTGTTCCCCGAAGCCGCCGGCAAGCGGGGCAAGGAGTTGGCCGGAGTCTACACCGAGGTCGCCAAGCGCGCGATTGTCGCGGGCAAGGAAATTAAAGAACCCGCCCTGAAAGCGGTCCACGATTTTCTCAACGAGAAGTTCGGCCCGTTCCGCGCTCCCGGCGACGCCCGCCGCTACTATACGCCGGAGTTGCGCGCGTCACTGGCCAAACTCGACGCCGAGCAGAAGGCGCTCGAAGCCGAAACGCCGGACCTTCCGCGCGCGATGGGCGTTTGCGAATCCGGAAAGAATGACGATCTCGCGCTCCACATTCGTGGCAGCCATTGGACGCTCGGCGACAAAGTTCCGCGGCGTTTCCTGCGTGTGATCGCGGGCGATCAACAACCCGTGATCGGCAACGAAACCAGCGGACGGCTGCAACTGGCCGAGTGGCTTACGCGGAAGGATCACCCGCTCACCAGCCGCGTCATGGCCAATCGCATCTGGCGCTGGCATTTCGGCCGGGGTATTGTACCGACGGTCGAT
>VFZQ01000952.1 GCA_016871135.1 Acidobacteriota bacterium
ACATCTCGATGGCGACCGGCTTACCAATCGCTCCCGAGGCCATCAACCGCTTCGCCTCAAGCACCGCCGGATACGTGCGCCGGTAGTAAGCGATGCCGCACCGGCCATCCGCGGCCGCGGCCATCGCCGACGCCTGCTCGTAACTCATCGCCACCGGTTTTTCGCACAACACGTGCTTGCCGGCCGCCAGAGCTTGCAGCGTGAGAGGATGATGCGCAATGACCGGCGTCGAAATTTAGACCGCATCGCAAAACTCCAGCGCTTCATTAAGCGCCGCGAACGCACGCACGCCATACTGCGCGGCCTTCGCCGGCACCGAAGTCACAATCCCCGTCAGGGTCGATCGCGGCTCTGCGACGATTCCCGGCAACACGCGGCGGACGGCGATATCGCCCGCCCCAACGACTACCCAGCGTACTTTCTCCACCCACACAAGATAACGCACCCGCTCAACGGGAGCGTCGCGGAGGCGAGGCGATTGGCCGGGTTACAGTAGCCTGGAATCCCACACAACGCCCGAACGCAATACCCGCGCCGGATTGCCAGCTGCCATTGAATTCGGCGGTACGTCGCGGCGCACACACGACATCGCCCCCACAATCGAACCGCTCCCGATCGTAACTCCCTTCAGCACCATCACACCGTAACCGAGCCATACGTGGTCGCAGATCGTAATATTCTTGCCCCGATTGATTCGTACGCCGGTTTCCGCGTCGAAAATGGAGTGCATATCGCTGGCCCAGATCTGCGCGCTGCCGATCATGCAATCGCGGCCGACGCGGATCGAACAGCCCGGTTCGTGCGCCGTGAAATTCGCCTTGTCCGTACAAGAGTAGCCATCGCCAATCGTCAACGTGCAGTCGTCGGCAAGGTACACCGAGAGCTTTTCGCCGAGTTGGCGGATTGTTCCGATCTCAATCTTGCACCGGTTCCCCGCCACGATGAAGATTCGATCCAGCAACGCTTCGTTTTCTGGCGCAATCGAAACCGCGCAGTCCTGTCCGCTGGTGATTGGCATCTAACGCGCCGTAAGCGCTATCGACGGTTCCGGCAACGTCAACTCCATGGCAAGAGACCGCCGCATCGCCTCTGCGACATTACCCCGCAGGTTGTTTGCGTGCATGTGTCTCGTATCGATTCGATACAGGATGTGCCCCGCGCCCGCTTCCACGAACTTCGTGATATCGCAATCGCGGATGCCAAGCAGTTTGAAGAACGAAACGAACAAACCGTCGCTAACGTTGTAGCTCAGGAATCGGGGCAACGGATCGTCCTTCCGCCACCCGGTGGAAAGCTCCATCGCATGCACGTTCGATTCGAATACGCCCGTGTCAAGCAGCAGCGCTTCCCTGGCGAGCGACAACAACCGCGCTACCGCCCACAATGGGCAAAGCAAATGGTTGACGACTTCGGAGACGAATACAATGTCGTGGGGTTCGATTGCGAAGTCGACCATAAAATCCGTATTGACGAACTCGATGTTCCGCCAGCCGTAAACACTATTGGCCCAAACCGCCGATTCGTGTTTCGCCCGAAGCACCTCCACCGCCGTGACGCGTTCGGCGCCCAACTCCGCGAACCGGAACGGAAAGAACCCGTTGCACGAACCCGCCTCCATAATCGATTTCCCGCGCAGTTTGGGTAGGTGCTCGCGAAGATAGAGCCACTTCGGCCATGGGCGCAACAAGCAAGCTTCTTCGCTCGACAAGTGGCGGCCAAGCGTGTTGACGCCGCCCTCGTCCATGCGATGCCAGTGTCGTTCCAGCACCGTGTTCAGCCCGTGCTCCGGGAAATCCAAGCGCTGAAACCATTCGCCGGCGAATCGGCCGATCCCGTCCACGACGGCACCCGACCGCGGGCGGTTCTCGCGCAAATACTCATCGTGGCGGAGCTTGGCGCGGAGTTCGGCAAGCATCAACTCCAGCCGTTCGGCGGAGAATAGGGGATAGCTTGCGATTGTAGCGTCGATCGGGTCGCGACCCTGTGCAACGACGTAGTCACCGCAATCTACCAGAAGCGGTTCCCGTCGGCTCATTTGTTTGGTTGTCGGTCCAGTTTAACCCGCATATCTCACAGGCACGCTGAAAGCGCGGGTACCGGGGGTACTGGCCGGGGTATTTTTGCGGGTCGAGGGTCAAGTCAGGAAAAACGAGCATCG